>DATLNR010000155.1:0-11560 GCA_035536655.1 Casimicrobiaceae bacterium | reverse complement strand
CAGCCGCACGAACGGCCCGATCGCGCACGACGCGTTGTTGTCCTTCGCCTTGCCGAGCAGGAGCGCGCTGCGGCCTTCGAAGTCGCGCAGGTTCACGTCGTTGCCGAGGCTCGCGCCGACGGTTTCGCCGCGACTGTTGACGAGGAGCACGATCTCGGGCTCGGGATTGTTCCATTCCGACTTCGGATGCAGTCCGATGTCGACGCCCGTCCCGACGGCGGACATCGGCTGCGACATGGTGAAGATCTCGGCATCGGGCCCGATGCCGACTTCGAGGTCCTGCGACCACACGCGCTGCTCGATCAACACACCCTTCAATCGAGCCGCCTCGGCCGAGCCCGGCTTGACCGACGCAAGATTCTCGCCGATCACGCCGACGATCGCACGGCGCACGCCTTCCGCCTTCGACGGGTCGCCGCGCGCCTGCTCCTCGATGACGCGCTCGAGCATGCTCGCGACGAACGTGACGCCGGCCGCTTTGAGCGCCTGCAGATCGCAGGGTGAAAGCAGCCACGGCTTCGCTCGATCGCGCTTCTCTTCCGGTGTGTTCGCAAGCAGATCGGCAAGCGATCCGATTCGCGGTGAACGCGTCGCCTTGCGTACGACCGTTGCCGGTGATTCGTGCTCGAAGAGCGCGCTCGTCGTCGACGCGGCGCTCGACAGGTCGTGCACATCGTCGCCACGCACGACGACGACCGACGGTCCCTCGACGTCGGGAAGGAATGCCCGCCCGACGAGCACCGCGTTCACGGCGTCCACAGGCAGCGTTGCGGCAGCGCTCAGCCGTTCCTTCATTGCGATCCTTTCGATCCCTCGTTCGTCGAACGAGGATAGCGCAGCCTCGGGCATAATCGACGTGAACCACGCCGCCGCTCGATGCAAAACGACGCCACCCGGCATCTGTCCGCCGAAACGTTCCTGCACCCGCTGGTGGAACCGTCGGCCAGCGGGCGCCTGCCGGTCGACTCGCGGCACACGCTCTATTGGGAAGAATGCGGCGACCGCCACGGCGTGCCGATCGTCTTCCTGCACGGCGGCCCCGGCGGCGGGTGCCTGCCGCACCATCGCCGCTTTTTCGATCCCGAACACTGGCGCGTCCTGCTCTACGACCAGCGCGGTGCCGGTCGATCGACACCGGCGGCGGACATCGTCGACAACACCACGTGGACGCTGGTCGCCGATCTCGAGAAGCTGCGCACGCATCTTGCAATCAATCGCTGGGTGCTGTTCGGCGGCTCGTGGGGCTCGACGCTCGCGCTCGCGTACGCGCAGACGCATCCGCAACGCTGCGCGGGGCTCGTACTGCGCGGCGTGTTCCTCGCGAGCCAATGGGAGATCGACTGGTTCATGCACGGCATGGCGCGCTTCTTTCCCGAAGCGTGGCAGGCGTTCGCCAACTTCCTGCCCGAGGACGAGCGCGGCGATCTGCTCGCGAACTATCACCGGCGGCTTGTCGATCCCGATCCCGCGGTCCATCTGCCGGCCGCCGTGGCCTGGGACCGTTACGAGACCGCGTGTTCGACGCTTCTGCCGCGCGCAGACGGGGCGCCGCAGGTTGGCGACGCCGCTTGCGCGTTGGCGATCGCGCGCATCGAAGCGCATTACTTCGTCAACGACGCGTTTCTCGACGAGCGCCAGCTGATCGACAACGTGTCACGCCTCCGTCACCTGCCTTGCACGATCGTGCACGGGCGATACGACGTCGTGTGCCCGATCGAGACCGCGTTCGAGCTGAAACAGGCGTGGCCGGAGGCCGAGCTCGTTGTCGTGCCGGATGCGGGGCACTCGGTCCGCGAGCCCGGCATCGCGCGCGAGCTGTGCGCAGCGGTCGATCGGATGCGCCTACGCCTGTTCTCCGGGTGAACGGCCCCCACGCTCGCGTGCGCTCGCTGCCCCCGAGGGGGCGCAGTCAGTCGCTTGGTGCGGCCCGGCGCAACTGACGTGACGACACGCCGGCCCGGCCCTGCGCAACAGGGCAACGCGGCGTGGCTCGACCGCACGCGCGCCGCCGTGTGGCATCCGTGCACGCAGATGAAAGTGCACGAGACGCTGCCCATCGTGCCGATCGAGCGCGGCGAAGGGGCGTGGCTCATCGACTTCGACGGCAATCGCTATCTCGATGCGGTGTCGTCGTGGTGGGTGAATCTTTTCGGTCACGCGCATCCGCGCATCAACGCCGCGCTCATCGATCAGCTCGCGAAGCTCGAGCACGTGATCCTCGCCGGCTTCACGCACGCGCCGGTCGTTGCGCTGGCCGAGAGGCTTGCCGCCATCGCGCCGGGCCGCCTCGGTCACGCGTTTTTCGCGTCCGATGGCGCAAGCGCCGTCGAGATCGCGCTCAAGATGAGCTTTCACTACTGGCGCAACAACGGCCACGAGCGCAAGCGCGAATTCGTGAGCCTCGCGAACGGCTATCACGGCGAGACGCTCGGCGCGCTTTCGGTCACCGACGTGGACCTGTTTCGCAATAGCTATGCGCCGCTGTTGCGCGAGAGCCGCGTCGTTCCGTCGCCCGATGCGCGCGGTGCACGGGAAGGCAAGACGTCCCGCGACGTCGCCGAATCGGCGGCGCGCGCGCTCGAGATCCACGTCGCCGCGCATCACCAGCATACGGCGGCGCTGATCGTCGAGCCGCTCGTCCAGGGTGCGGCCGGCATGGCGATGTACGACGCGCATTACCTGCGCCGCGCGCGCGACATCTGCACACGCTACCGCGTCCACTTGATCGCCGACGAGATCATGACCGGTTTCGGCCGCACCGGCACGATGTTCGCGTGCGAGCAGGCCGGCATCGCCCCGGATTTTCTGCTGCTGTCGAAAGGCATCACCGGCGGCTATCTGCCGCTCGCGTGCGTGCTTGCGACGGAAGAGGTCTACGCGGCCTTCTACGCGGACGATCTCAACCGCGCGTTCCTGCACTCGCACAGCTACGCGGGCAACGCGCTGGCCTGTCGTGCCGCGCTTGCGGTGCTCGATCTGTTCGACGAGGAAAACGTCGTCGAGTCCAATCGCGGCAAGGCGCTGCGCTTCAACCGGCTGGCCGGACCGCTCGCCGGCCATCGCAAAGTCGGGGCGTTCCGGAACCTCGGAATGATCTGGGCGTTCGAAGTCGATACGACGCGCACGGATTTTGCACGCTGGTTCTTCTCGCAAGCGCTCTCGCGAGGCGTGCTGCTGCGACCGATCGACCGTACCGTTTACTTCATGCCGCCCTACGTCACCGACGATGCCGAATTCGCCGGGCTGGTCGACGCCGCGCTCGCGATCCTCGATGCAGCGTGACGTCGCGATCGTCGCCCTGACGCTCGCGCTGGCGAGTCCGCTCGCGACCGCCGAGCTGCCCCGCCCCGTACGCCGGGCGTTTCTCGACGCCGGCGTGCCGCTCGACCACGTCGCCGTCGTCGTGCAGCGCGTCGACGCGTCGCGGCCGACAGTGACGCATCAAAGCGACGTGCCGATGAACCCGGCGTCGGTGATGAAGCTCGTCACGACGTTCGCGGCGCTCGAGCTTCTCGGTCCGTCATACCGGTGGCGGACCGAAGCGTACCTGCGCGGTCCGCTCGTCGACGGCACGTTGAAGGGCGATCTGGTGTTGAAAGGTCGCGGCGATCCGAAGATCACGATCGAGCAATGGAAGGCGTTCATGCGCGAGCTGCGCACGCGCGGTCTCGAACGCATCGAAGGCGATCTGGTGCTCGATCGCAGCGCGTTCAGGTTGCCGACGCACGACGCGGCGTCGTTCGACAGCGAACCGCTGCGTCCGTACAACGTCGGTCCCGACGCGTTGCTGGTGAATTTCAAATCCGTGCGCTTCGGCTTCGCGCCGAACGTGGCGAATGACGCCGTCGAGATGGTCGTTGAGCCGATGCTGCCGCAGCTCGCCGTCGGCGATGTCCCCTTTCTTGCCGACGGGCCCTGCGACGACTGGCGCAAGCACACCGCCGCCGCTTTCATCAACCAGGCGCGCGCCGCCGCAGCCACGTTTCCGGGCGTCTACCCGCGCGCGTGCGGACAACGCGACTGGCATGTCGCGCTGCTCGATCACACGAACTACGTGCACGGCATGTTCACCGCCTATTTCGCGGCGGCAGGCGGAGACTTCGGCGGTATCGTGCGCGAAGGCCGAGCGCCGGGCGGACAGCCGTTCGCGGTGCTCGAATCGCCACCGCTCTACGACGTCGTGCGCGACGTCAACAAGCTTTCGAACAATGTGATGGCGCGTCAGCTGTTCCTGACGCTTGCCGCGCACGAATCGAAGCAGCCCGCGACGCCCGAGCGCGCGGCCGAGGTCGTCAATCGCTGGCTCACGAAGCGCAAGATCGCGATACCGGGCTTCGTCATCGAGAACGGTTCCGGCTTGTCGCGCATCGAGCGGCTGACGGCGGGCGGGCTCGTCAGCATCCTGGTCGCCGCGCATGCGAGCCCGGTTCGCGACGAGTACGTGACATCGCTTGCCGTCGCGGCGACCGACGGCACGCTCGAACGCCGGATGACGCATGCGCGTGCGGCGGGGCGCGCCCTCTTGAAGACCGGATCGCTGGAGGGCGTTCGTGCGCTTGCCGGCTACGTGATCGATGCGAACGGAACGCGCTGGATCCTGGTCGCGTTCGTCAATCACCCGAACGCCGCGCGGGCGACGCCTGCGCTCGACTATCTCGCGGAGTGGGTTTATCGGCAGGCGGCGATTGCGTCGAAGGGCCCGCGCTGATGAGAATGTTCGACCAGATCGCCGAGCAGCGCATCGAAGCCGCGCTTGCGGCCGGCGAGTTCAACGACCTCCCCGGCGCCGGCAAGCCGCTCGTGCTCGACGACGATGTGCTGGTCGCCGAAGAGCTTCGCGTGGCCTACCGGATCCTCAAGAACGCCGGTTTCGTGCCGCCGGAGATCGAAGCCCGCCGCGAGATCGCCGGCATTGCATCGTTGATCCGCCACGCCTCCGACGACGACGTTCGCGCCAAGGCGCTCGCGCGGCTTGCGTTGCTCGAAGCGAAGCTCGAGTTCGAAGGCCGGTCGCTTCCGCGCGGCGCGTATCGCGACCGGATCATCGACCGCCTGTAGTTTCCACGGGCGCGTTTTTCATCGATTCTTCATAGCGGCACGGGCCGGCTGTCCTTGAAGTAGATGACGCCCTTGATGACGCGATAGAGCACCCAGATCGCGACGATCGCCCAAAGCAACACGGCGAACGGAATGCCGATGATGGTGATCATCAGGAGAAAGCCGATCACCGCCCAGATGGTCGACCACCAGAACGTGCGGATCAGCAGCGTCATGTGCGATTCGACCCACGTTCCGCGCGAGTCGCCGCGCTTCACGTAGGCGATGATGACGCCGATGAAGCCGACGAACGTGAACAGCGGCGCGGCCACGACGAGCCCGGAGCTTCCGATCTGCATCAGCGCAGCCAGACCGAGCAGGATGTAAGCGACGAGCGCCGCCATCGACGGCACGTCCTGCCGGTTCACCCCGGTGGAACCCTGCGGAGCGGGAAAGTCGGCCATGGCTTCGTTGACTCCTGTGATCGGACCGCCGTTGCAAGTCACGGCGCACCGGCGAATCTGGGGTCGAAGGGACGCGCCGTCAATCACCGACTTCGACGATCCGGGCCACGACGCGACGAGTGCCGCCGGGGGCCGACGAAGGAGCGGTTGTAGTTTTTTCAGTCGGGGACGAGCGAGCGTTGGGACCGTTCCGACGCGAAAGTCGGCCGTCGCCGCATCTGCGGCGCACCGCCGCATGCTTATAATCGGCAAGCGTCGCGGGTGCGGCGCAATCTCCGGGAGACCCGCATGACTATGCGCGAAAAGATCATCGACGACTTTGGGGCCGTGCTGACCGAAGCCGAGGACTTGCTGAAGCGCGCCGGCAACGAGACCGGCGAGCGTGCCCGTGACCTTCGCTCGCAGGTCGAATCGAAACTCCTTTCCGCGAAGCTGCGCCTGCAGGAGCTGGAGGGCCAGGCCCTCGACCAGGCGAAGTACGCGGCGCGAGCGACCGATGACTACGTGCATGACAATCCGTGGACGTCGATCGGCGTCGCCGCGGCCATCGGTTTCGCCATCGGAATGCTGATGACGCGGCGCTAGGTGGAACGACGACCCCCACGCAGTCAGTGGCTTGGGGCTGCCCGGCGCCACTGACGGTCGATTCGCGACGCGGGTGATGGAGCCTTCGACGCCCGCACGCGGGCTCAAGGCGGCCGTCGCCCGGCTCGCGGACAGCTTCATCGCGCTCGCCCGCACGCGCACGGAGCTGGCGGGGCTCGAGCTTGGCGAGGAGCGCGATCGCCTCATCGCTCGACTTGCGCTCGTCCTTGGTGGCGTGTTGATGCTGGCGTTCGCCACGCTCGCGGTCAGTGCGCTGATCGTGGCGCTCGCGTGGAGCACGCACCCGATTGCCGCGCTTGTCGCCGTTGCGACCGCCTATGTCGTTGCCGGATTGGTGCTGCTTGCCAAGGCGCGCGAAGTCGCACGGAAATCGTCGCCTCCGTTTGCCGCGACGCTCGCCGAGCTCACCAAGGACCGTGATCGGTTGAAGCGCGCGGCGCGGGAAATCGCCGGCAGCGATCCATGACCCGAAGCGACGATATCGACGCGAGGAAGGAGCTGTTGATCGCGCAGGCCGAGTTCGATCGGCTGAAGTTCGCGATGGCGATGCACGACCTGCGTCGAACGGTTCGCCCTCGCGCCGATGATGGAACGCTGGCAACGGCAGCGCATTCGCCGGCCGCGCGGCTGTTGCGCTTCATCGTTCCGGTCGCAGGCACATCCGGCGCAGGTCGTATCGTGCGCGCGATGTCGATCGCGTTATCGGTCTACCGGTTCCTGCAGCGCTTCGGGCGGCGCTGACGAGACGCTATTGCGGGTAGTCGCGTGGCAAAAGCACGCGAAACGTCCTCCCGCCGCCCTTCGCCGATCAACCTCGATCGACGCCCCGAGGAGATCCCGGCCGCTTCACGATCGACAATCGGGAAGACCGATCTCGTGCATGAGCGCGTCGACGCGCTTCCTGACGTCGGCGTCCATCGCGATCGGGCGTCCCCACACGCGCGAGGTTTCCGAGGGCCACTTGTTCGTCGCGTCGATGCCCATCTTGCTGCCGAGGCCCGCGACCGGCGAAGCGAAATCGAGATAGTCGATCGGCGTCTGCGGCACGATCAGCGTGTCGCGCGCCGGGTCGACGCGCGTCGTCAACGCCCACACGACTTCCTTCCAGTCGCGCGCGTCCACGTCGTCGTCGGTGACGACGATGATCTTCGTGTACATGAACTGCCGCAGAAAGCTCCAGATGCCGAACATCACGCGCTTCGCGTGGCCCGGATACTGTTTCTTCATCGACACGACGGCGAGCCGATAACTGCAGCCTTCGGGCGGCAGGTAAAAGTCGACGATCTCGGGAAACTGCTTGCGCAAAAGCGGCACGAACACCTCGTTCAACGCGAGGCCGAGAACCGCCGGCTCGTCGGGCGGCTTGCCGGTGTACGTCGAGTGATAGATCGGATCACGACGCAACGTGATGCGCGAAAGCGTGAGCACCGGAAACCGCTCGACCTCGTTGTAATAGCCGGTATGGTCGCCGAACGGTCCTTCGAGTGCGGTTTCGTAGCCGGACGGATCGTGTGGATCCGGCTCGATGAAGCCCTCGAGCACGATCTCGGCGTGTGCCGGAACGCGCAAGTCGTGCGACTGGCACTTGACAATCTCGGTGCGGCTGCCGCGCAGCAAGCCCGCGAACTGATACTCGGACAACGTGTCGGGCACCGGCGTGACCGCGCCCAGGATCGTCGCGGGATCGGCGCCGAGCGCAACCGCGACGGGAAACGGCGTGCCGGGACTCGCGAGCGCGTGGTCGCGAAAATCCAGCGCGCCGCCGCGATGCGCGAGCCAGCGCATGATGACCTTGTCGCGCGCGATGACCTGCTGGCGATAGATGCCGAGGTTCTGCCGCTTCTTGTGCGGTCCGCGCGTGACGGTCAATCCCCAGGTGATCAGCGGTGCTGCGTCGCCCGGCCAACAGGTCTGCACCGGCAGTCGCGCCAGATCGATGTCATTGCCTTGCCAGACGACGTCCTGGCAAGCGGCGCCCGATCGTTCCTTCGGCGCCATGTCGAGCACTTTCATCACGAGTGGGCGCGTGTTCTGCCACGCATCGACGAGACCTTTCGGCGGCTCGGGTTCCTTCAGGAATGCGAGAAGTTGCCCGACGTCGCGCAGGCCGCTCGCCCAATCGTTTCCCTCGACCCCCATCGCGCGCGCCACACGCTGCGGCGTTCCGAACAAGTTGCCGAGAACGGGAATCGTTCCGCCCGACGGCGCGCGGAAATCGCCTTTCGGCCGCTCGAACAGGAGCGCGGGACCGCCGGCCTTGAGCACGCGGTCGCAGATCTCGGTCATCTCGAGCCGCGGATCGACGTCGATCGTTATGCGTCGAAGCTCGGCGTCCTTCTCGAGCGCCGCGACGAATTCGCGAAGGTCGCGATACGCCATCCGCCGCTTACAGTACGGGATGCGCCGCGCCGTCCATCGGCAGGATCGCGCCGGTGACGTAGCTCGCGTGTTCGGACGCGAGGAACAGCACGACGCGCGCGATCTCCTCGGGTGTGCCCATGCGACCGATCGGAATGCGCGCCTCGGCCGACTTGCGCAGCGTATCCACGTCAGTGCCGGTCATGCGCGATTCGGCGGCGAGTCCTTCCTCGACGCGGCTAGTGCGCGTGATGCCCGGGTTGATGCCGTTGATGCGAACGCCCGAACTTGCATACGCCGCGGCGAGCCCAGTCGTCGCGAGCATCAGTGCAGCGTTGGCCGCGCCGCCCGGAAGATGCACGGGACTTGCGACCTTGCCGCCCGTGCCGATGATCGTGACGATCGCGCCGCGCCCCCTTTGCGCCATCCGCTTGACGACCGCATCGACCGGATGGATCGTGCTGAAGAACTTCGCGTCCATCGCGGCGCGCCAGGACGTGGCGTCGAGTTCCGCTGGCGGATAACGCTTCGCCGCACCGGCTGAGCTTACGAGGACGTCGACAGGACCGAGCTTCGCAACGACTCCATCGATCGCTTTTCGCGTTGCGACGGCATCCGACATGTCGGCCGCGATGGCAAGCGGTTTGTGCGCGGCGGACGTTAGTCGGCTCAGCGCCGCATCGAGGTTCGCCTGACTGCGCGAGATCATTGCTAGCTTCGCGCCTTCGGCGGCGAACGCCGCTGCGCACGCATAACCGATGCCCTTGCTGGCGCCGGCGACGACAACGACGCGATCGGCGAGACCGAGATCCATTTACCGCGCTCGACGACGACGCGCCCGTTGCGCGCGTGGCGCGCGGCGGCGTTCGGAACAAGCCTGCATGTCGCGCATCGTAGCCGATGTGGCTTGCGCCCGTGATCACGCCATCGCACGGCGGCTGCCGCATCGGCGCAACGCGGTGCCGACCGCGCCGGTGAGGCGCGGCGAGAGGGCGACCTGCCGCGAAACCTCAGATGCCGAATTCGATCTCATCGGACGTCGTGACGCGGCAGAACCGTCCCAGGCTCGCGACCGAGTTGCGATGCTCTTCCGCCGAGCGCGCTGCGCAGCAGCCCTCTGACGCGATGCTTGGTGATCAGCCAATCGCCATCCTGCATGCCGGGCTTCGGATGAATCTCGGTGGCGGGCGTGCCGAGCTTGAAGATGCCCTTCGCCTTCGCGGGCGAGATGCCGCCGTTGACGTCCAGCACCTCGCCGGTGACGAAAGCGGCTTCGCGCGAAGAGAGAAAGAGAACCGAATGAACGACGTCGTCGACGCTCCCCGGTATACGACGAGCCTCCCGGTCCTGAACAATCTGGCGGCGAACGGCTGGACGTCCGAAGGCGAAGCGCAAAACAAGGTCTTCGCCTGCGTGCCTGCGCCGTGAAGGATTCAGAACAGGCTGCTGATTCGTCCCGCGTCGTCGACGTCGATCCGCATCGCCGACGGAATCTTCGGCAAACCCGGCATCGTCATCACGTCGCCGCAGATCATCACGACGAACTGCGCGCCGGCCGCGAGCCGCACCTCGCGGATGTTGACGACGGGTCGGTCGAAAACGAGTACTTGCGTTTTCCCGAAGCCACGATTCTGTTAAGTAGCCAAAGGTCAGACCTGGGGTACGCAGCCGACCACTCCGAGCGCGCCGAAGCCTTCGGCGACGAACCCTTGCGCGATCATCTGCGTACGCACGTTTTCGTCGGTCGTATAGCGATGATTCGGCGCTCCGGTATGCCCGTTGTTGTAGAGGCGGTACAGCCGGATCGAGCCGGATGGGCAATCCCCGGTCGCGGCCGGGACCTTCATCGCGAACACCTCAGCCTCGAACTGCCAGTCTTTATTGCCCTTCACCGTCGCGCACTCGTCGGCGAACGGCGTGTAGAAGTGCGAACTCTTCGGCGCAAAGCTGGTGCTGAAGAAGCGGCAGACATTGGCCGCTCCGGCTGAATTCATGGGGAAGACCGCGAATGCCCTCCCGGTGCGCGACCAGCCTGCGAACACGCCCGCATCGAGCTTTCCGATCTCGTCGGACGACGCCGTGATGAAGTAGTGCCCGAAACCGAAGTGGTAATACTCGACCACGGTATTGGCCACCGGCGCTGGCGGTGCCACGTGCGGCGCACCGACGCGCGTCAGTGTGAACGATTCCTGGCCAGTGCTGCCGTTCAGCGTCCCCCGATCCGCCGACACCTGCATGACCAGCGGGTTGGGCAAGTGCGAGAACCCCCAGGTGCCATTGGTATCCACCAGCGGCGGGCGGCTTGCCGTGACGACACCGGACCCCGCATTCCAGCTATAAGTGCCGTGCTCGATCCCCGACATGCCGCCACCTTCCGAGGGACCATGCTCGGCCATCATGTAAGACCCGTCCGGAAAGAAGACGACGACATTCCACGCGGCTCCGCCTGAAGCGACACCCATGGCCCATGCGCCGACGATCGGATTGGGCCCCGTCACCCTGCCGAGCGACGACGGACCCTCGCCTGGAACGCTGAAAGTTAGAACGTCTCCCGATGCCCTGACGACGACGTTCGCAACGCCGTTGAGGCCGGACAGTCCGACGTCGCCGTTGGTGTCTTGGAGCGTCGTAACGCTCAAGGCACCGCTGCCGGCGTTCCATGCATAGGTACCGCGCTCGAAGCCGTCCCTGCCGTGCGGCGCTTCCGCCGCCTTGGCGTTCTCGATGTGCACGTAGTAGCCGTTGCCGAGGAAGATCACCACATGCGCCCCTTCGACGGCGCCGGTCTGTTGCGACCAGGCACCGACGATCCCCTGCGCTGCGGCGGGGAGGCTTGCAAAACACATTGACATCAACAACATCACGAGTGCTTTGCTACCGCGCATGCCTGATCCGGTTTCACGAACGCCTTGCGGCGGGGGACCGAACGCTAGCACGCTGTGCGGATAAGTGCGTACTCGTTACCGTTCTTATTTATCTTGACAGTGGCGCGGCTTCAGGACCGTGGCCGAGAAGGGTATCTACGCCGGCAAGATCAAATCGATCATTCCACCGCGACTAAAATCGCACGTGCGTCGAGAGGCTGTGCGCCGTAT
>DATLNR010000154.1:0-27694 GCA_035536655.1 Casimicrobiaceae bacterium | reverse complement strand
CGCCGAGCGACCGGAAGCGCCTGCCGTCACGCGCGAAGTGGGGCTTGCACATCGGGATGCGCTCGCGCTTGACGTAGCGCCGGATGTCGAGCTCGGTCCCGGCGCGGAACGCATACACATCGTCGAACTCGTTGCCGGTGTGCAGCAGCACGACGGGAAGGGCAAAGACGGCCGACGAACGCCCCGCGCGTCAGCCACACCAGCGTGTGCGAGTCTCCGCCAAGCGACCACCGCATCGCGATGACATGAATCGAATGCTGCTCGAGCGTGGTCAGGGGGTCGAGAGCCAGTTTGCACGTTCGAGCGCGCGGTTAGAATCGCGCCTCTTCGATTCTAGCGCGGTGCACCGGTGAAACGTCCCCCCACGCTTGCGGCCCCCCTGGGTGCTGGCCAGGCGCTTGGGACGGCCGTGCGCGATTAGCATGCCTCCGTACGCACGTCGGAAGCGGTTCGACGTCGAAGCGCTGTGGTCGGTGAGGCGCGTTGGTTCGCCGACGCTCTCGCCCGATGGTTCGCTTGCCTGCGCGGCCGTCACGACATACTCGATGGAGCGCAACGAAGGGGAGACGGCGCTCTGGCTCTTTCCGACCGGACTTTCGAACGGCCGCGTGAAGAAGACGCGCAGGCTGACCAACGGCGACAAGGACAGCGAGCCCGCGTGGTCGCCCGATGGCCGCTTCATAGCGTTCACCGCCAAGCGCAAGGACGACGCGGAGCCGCAGGTTTATCTGATCGCGCCCGACGGCGGCGAAGCGCGGCGTCTCACCGCGTTGGCGACCGGCGCGCTCGCGATCCGTTGGTTTGCGGACGGTCGGCGCCTCGCTTTCGTGTCATGGGTGTGGCCGGACTTGCAGACGGACGCGCAACAAGCGAAGCGCCTGAAGGAACGCAAGGACGCGAAGGTCAAGGCGCACGTGACCGAGCGCAGCGAGTTCCGCTACTGGGACCACTGGCTGTCGGATGGCCGCGAGCCGCATCTCTTCGTATGCGACGTGCGGACCGGCGCGTCGCGCGACGTGTTCGCCGGACGCAATCTGAGCTTACGTCCATGGGAGCCTTCGATCGACGAATACGACATCGCGCCCGACGGCAGCGAGATCGCGTTCACGTTCGATCCGGGTGACGAGCCGCAAATGATGGCCCAGGCGGACATCGTGACGATCGCCGTGAAAAGCGGACGATCGCGCAACCTGACCGCCGACAGCGGGTTCTCCGACGAGCATCCACGCTATTCACCCGACGGCCGCTTGATCATCCATCACGCGTACGACACGAAGCGCGCGTTCAACGATCAGGGCCATCTGCGGGTCCTCGAGCGCCGCAGTGGTCGAAGCGTGCGCGCTGCACCGCGCTTCGATCGCGCAACGACGCACGTCCAGTGGTCGCCCGACGGCAAGGCGCTCACGTTCCTGTCGGAAGATCGCGGCCGCGTTGGCCTGTATCGCCTTGCGCTCGACGCGGCAGCACCGGAGCCGCTGTCGGTCGAAGGCACGCTCGGCGGCTACGCGCGCTCGCGCGACGGCAGCGTCATCGCGTTCGATCGCTCGCGGGCCGCGTACCCGCCGCGACTCTTTGCGATACGCGGCGACGGATCGAGCGAGCGACCGATCGAGAACCTGAACGTGTCGCTGCTTGCGCGCTACCGGTTCGGCGAAACGCGCGAGTTCACAGTCAAAGGCTGGGGTGGCGAACCGGTGCAGGTGCTCGTGACCTATCCGCCGGACTTCGATCCGCGGCGCCGCTGGCCGATGATGCATTCGATTCACGGCGGCCCGCACGCCGCGCATCACGACGGCTGGCACTTCCGCTGGAACACGCAGGTGTTTGCGGCAACCGGCCACGTCGTCGTCTGCGTCAACTATCACGGCTCGTCCGGGTTCGGACAGAAGTTCCTCGAGACGATTACCGGCCGCTATGGCGAAAAGGAGTATGCCGATACCGAGGCAGCGACCGATTTCATGCTGCGCCAGCGCTACATCGATCGCAACCGGCTCGTCGCGACCGGCGGCAGCTACGGCGGGTTCATGGTCGCGTTCATGAACGGACGCACCGATCGGTATCGCTGCTACGTCTGTCACGCCGGTTGCTACAACTGGGAAAGCATGATGGCCACCGACGGCTATGCGTTCTTCGCGCGCGAGCTCGGCGCCTTCTATTGGGACAATCCGGCGCGTGTGCGCAAGCAATCGCCGCACGGGCTCATCGCTGGCGCGAAGACGCCGACGCTCGTCATCCACGGCGAGCTCGACTATCGCGTTCCGGCGACGCAGGCGCTCGAGTACTACGACGTGCTCAAGGCCAAAGGCGTGCCCGCGCGACTTCTCTACTTCCCTGATGAGAATCACTGGATCCTGAAACCGCAGAACTCGCGGCTCTGGTACCGCGAGTTTCTTGCGTGGATCGCGCGTTATGCGTCCGAGCGGCGGGGGAGCCGCGCGACGAAGCGGGGGCGCTGACGGGTCAGACCGCGGTCAGCGGCGGGCCGGCGGCGCGTTTTTCGAGCGCGCCCTGGCAGTCGATGCAGCGGGTCGCGGCGGGATAGGCGCGCAACCGCGCGACCGCGATCGGCTCGCCGCAGTCGACGCACTCGCCGTACGAGCCGGCCGCGATCCGGCCGAGCGCCCCCTCGACGTCCGCGAGCGCGGCGAGCTGCTGCCTCGCCTCGGCGATGTCACGCGCGGCGAGCTCGTCGCCGACGCCCCAGTCGTCGGTTTCGGTCGGCACGCTCGACAAGCCGACGATGCCGCTGTCGCTGCCTTCGCCGAGATGCGCCCGGATCTCGGCTTTCAGCGCGCTCGCCTGGTCGCGCAGTCGCTTTTCCAGCGCCGACAGCTCGGCAGCGGACAGCAGGGACGTCGGCTTGCTCATGCGGCGGCTCCTTGCGGCGCTCAGGGACGCTTGAAAGCGCTTCCCGGCACCCGCAGATCGTGGACGTGGCGCTCGAGGCTACGTTCGGGCGCCGACCCCCTTTCCGAACAGAAGATCAAGGAGACAGCATGGCCCGCGTTCAATTGTACGACCCGTTCGGCGATTCGCCGTTCGAGGACATCATCCGTGGTTTCCTGCGGCCCGCGCGTCACGAGCGCGACGGCCGGACTCAGCAATCGTTCCGGCTCGACGTGGCGGAGACCGACAACGGCTACGCGGTTCGCGCCGAGCTGCCGGGTGTCGCGAAGGAAGACGTCAACGTCACCGTCGAAGGCAACCAGGTGACGATCGCAGCGCAGACGCGGAGCGAAACCGAGAAGCGCGACGGCGAGCGCGTGCTGCACGTCGAGCGTCACTTCGGCGAGCGCTTCCGCAGCTTCACGCTGCCCACGGAGATCGACGAGTCGGTGAGCGAAGCGAAGCTCGACGATGGCGTGCTCGAGCTGAAGCTCGCGAAGAAGCAGCCGCAGGCCGGCCGCAAGCTTACGATTCAGTAACGAAAGAAAGACGCCCGTCGGCGAAGCCTTGGCGGGCGTTTCCGACTTTTTTACCGCACGCGCTTTGCCGCGTACTCTTCCTCCACGTTGTCGCGAAAGTAGCTCCACGGCGATGACGACGTCGACAATCGCCGCCACACTTCCGGCGTGACGCCGCCGTACTCGAACACGCCTGCAGTGAGCTCGACGCGTAGCGTACGCGTCTTCTCGTCGTAGCCGGCGGCTTTCAGGCTGCCACCGCTCATGCGCTTCATTTCCATGGCGGCCTCGATCCGATGCAGAGCGACCAGGCTAGCACTTGCCTGAGACGCGTCGATGCGCGACGCGCGTCCGACTGAGGTACCCTCGCTGCATGCGGATCTTCGAGCAGGTCGCGATGCTCCTGTTTCGGCCGCGCGAAGCGTGGGAAGCGATCGCGCACGACCGCATCGGCATCGACGCGCTGATCCGGCGCTACATCCTCCCGTTCTCGCTTCTGGCGCCGATCGCGACGGTGATCGGCATGAGCACGTTCGACCGCGAATGGGATCCGGCGGCGGGCTATCTCGTGCCGCCGGACGCGATCTACTCGGCCGGCAGCGCGACGCTGTTCGGCACGATCATCTCGATCTTCACGTTGGCGGCGATCTTCAAACTGATCGCGCCGATGTACGGCAGCTCGCGCGACTATGGGGCGGCGCTGCGTGTTGCCACGTTCGGCGCGATTCCGTTGCTGCTGGCCGGCGCAACGCTGTTCTTTCCGGCCATGGTGATGGTGACCGTCGTCGCGCTAACTTACACGCTCTACCAGTATTGGCTCGGTGTCGGCCGCGTGCTGAACGTCTCGGCCGGCGCGCAGACCGAGTTCATCGGCATCTCGATGACGATGCTCGGCGGCGCCTCGACGCTGGCCGGCGCCTTCCTGTCGAGCATCGGAGTGTTCTGACAACCGATGCAAAAGGCGTCCGCGAGTTCGGTGGACGCCGTAACGTTGCGTCGCACCTTTTCCATCGGGATCGACCCACCCATACGCGACGCTACTTCTTCCCCCACAACTGCGTCAGCCGCGCCTCGCGACCGCAGCCGGTCTTGTAGAACTTGTAACGGGCCGGATTCTTCACGTAGTAATCCTGGTGATAGTCCTCGGCGGCATAGAACGCGCTGGCCGCCGTGATCGGCGTGACGATCGGCGCCTTGAACGGCTTCGACTTCTGCACCGCGGCCTTCGATGCTTCGGCGGCTTTGCGCTGGTCGTCGTTGTGCACGAAGATCTCGGCGCGATACTGGCTTCCGGCGTCGCAGAACTGTCGGTCGCCGACCGTCGGATCGATGTTGCGCCAGAACGTGTCGAGCAGCTTCTCGTAACTGACCTTCGCCGGGTCGTACGTCACCTGCACGACTTCGGTGTGGCCGGTCATGCCCGTCGAGACTTGCTCGTACGTGGGATTTGCCTGCTTGCCGCCCATGTAGCCCGACGTCGTCGTGAGGACGCCGGGCACCTGGTCGAACGCTTCCTCGACGCACCAGAAGCAACCGCCGGCGAACGTGGCGACGGCGCCTTTCGGCGTCGCTTGGGCGCCGGCGGCCGACGCGAAGCCGACAACCAACAGTGCCGCCGTCGAGACTGCGATGGTTCGAAGAACGTCCTTCAACATGGAACCTCCGGTTCGCGTTGCGATCATTATGCCAAGTCCAGACATCGACGATGAGTCGCTACACCGGGGTGCTACATTACGCCGCGCATCATGGACAGCGCCCAAGTGAATCGATGACGTTGCGTTTCGCGCGGCTTCTCGTCCTCGTGGCCTTGACTCACGGCGCCGGCATCGCGCCGGCTGCCGCACCGGTCAAGACGCTGCGTGTCGCGTTCTCGATCGCCGAGACGAGCTTCGATCCGGCGTTCGCGTCCGATGCGGCATCCGGCTCGATCATCGCCAACGTGTTCGAGGCGATGCTTGACTACGACTATCTCGCGCGGCCGTTGAAGCTCGTGCCGCGGACGCTCGAAGCGATGCCGAGCGTCGAGGACGGTGGACTGACGTACGTCGCGCGCCTGCGCAAGGGGATCTTCTTCACGCCGCATCCGGCGTTCAAGGGGCAGCGACGCGAGCTCGTCGCTGCCGATTACGCGTACAGCCTGAAACGTCATCTCGACCCTGTGCAGAACTCGCCGTGGGCGTGGCTCCTCGAAGGCAAGCTCGTCGGTGGCGATGAATCGCAGGCGCGCGCGCGGAAGGCCGGCCGCTTCGACTATGACGCACCGCTGCCCGGACTCGAAGTCGTCGATCGGTACACGTTGAAGATCCGGCTCAAGGCCCCCGACTATCGCTTCGCGTACGTGCTCGCCGTTCCCTACCTCGGCGCGATGGCGCGCGAAGTGGTGGAAGCACACGGGCAGGACATCGGCGCGCACCCTGTCGGCACCGGCCCTTACCGGCTCGGCGAGTACAAGCGCAGCTCGCGCATCGTGCTCGAAGCGAATCCCGAGTTTCGCCGCATCACGTATGTCCCCGCGGGTCCGGTGCCGCCAGCGCATCAGGGGGTCGCGAATGCGATGCGCGACAAGGCGCTGCCGTTCGTGAAACGCATCGAGATCTCGATCATCGAGGAAGGCCAGGCGCGCTGGCTTGCGTTCCTGAACGGAGAAATCGATGGTATCGAGTCGCCCGGCATTCCGTCGGAGTTCGTCGACGTCGCGTTGACCGGCGGCAAGCTCAAGCCCGAGCTCGTCGCGAAGGGCATCCGGCACGACATCCTGTTGCGGCCGAACGTCTACTTTGCTTACTTCAACATGGATGACCCGGTCGTCGGCGGCTATGCACCCGAGAAGATCGCGCTGCGTCGCGCGGTCGGCATGGCGTACAACAACAACGACAACATTCGCGTGCTGCAGAAGGGTCGCGCCGTCGCGGCGCCGAGCCCGATTCCGGAAGGCATCGAGGGCCACGATCCGCGACAGAAGACGAGCGCGCAGATCTACGACCCGGCCGCGGCCCGCGCGCTGCTCGACAAGTTCGGCTACAAGGATCGCGATGGCGACGGCTATCGCGAAGCGCCCGACGGCAAGCCGCTCGTCCTCGAGCGCTGGTCGACACCGACGTCGGCATCGCGCCAGGGCGACGAGCTGTGGAAGAAGAACCTCGACGCGGTCGGCCTCAAAGTCGACTTCCGCAAGGAGAAGCTGCCGGACCTGCGCAAGATGGCGCGGCTCGGGAAGATTCCGATGCGCACCGACGGCTGGAACGGCGACTATCCCGACGCCGAAAACTTCATGCAGCTGTTGTACGGGCCGAACGCCGGCCAGGAAAACCAGTCGCGTTTCAATCTGCCTGCGTTCAACAAGCTTTACGAAGAAGCGCGCGCGCTTCCCGATTCACCGCAGCGCACGGCGCTGTTCTCGAAGATGACCGAGCTCGTCATCGCCTATGCGCCGTGGCGGCTGACGGTCAGCATTCTCGAGGACCATGTGCATCACCGCTGGATCCGCAATTACGTTCCGCATCCGATCCGGTCGGATGTGTGGATGTATGCGGATGTGGCGGAGAAGCGGTGATGAACCGCAACGCCTCACTTGCCCAACGGCCCAGGCTTTGGCGGCTGCAGCGCCCTCATCATCGGGTTGGGGTTCTCGACGGGCACCATCAGCGGTTTGCAATCCACCATCTCCCGCGCGAAGTTCTCGCGGATCAGCGTGAGGTCGCTGCCGCGGCCGCGCAGCTCGACGATGCCGTTGGTAAAACGCACGCCCGAGCCGGACGCGATCTGATAAAGATTGATTCGCTCGCCCTGCGGAGTGAGCAGTCGGGCTTCCTGCTCGGTGAAGCGCACGAGCCAGCGCTCGCCCTCGAGCCGGCACTCGAACGTGTCCTTCGACGGGACTTCCTCGGGCTTTTCAGGAGTGCCGACGCATGCGGCGAGGACGGCCGCGACGATGGCATAAACAACACGCGTCGAGATCGAAGCTGCAAACGACCGGATCATCGGCCGCGAGCATAACATCGCGTCAGTGGCGCGGGCCGCCCCCAAGCCACTGACTGCGCCCCCTCGGGAGGAGCAAGCGAAGCGCGCGTTACGGTCGTTCGCCTCAACAATCAGCGACGTTGACCGCGATGCCGGCAAGCGACGCTTGCTTATGTCGACCCGCCATCTGCTTCCCGCGGTCGACCATCGAGCGCACCAGCGTATCGAGCGAATTGCGCGCAGCGGGCTGACGCAAAGCGTTTTGTGCCGCGGTGATCGCATGGCCAGCCGCCGTGGCGTTGCGCTCGATGCATGGTTGCTGGATGCGTCCGCCATCCGGATCGCAGGCAAGACCCACATGCGGTTCGAGCGCAAGCTCCGCGGCAAGCAGCACTTGCCCGTTGCTGCCGCCGAACGCCGCCGTGTAGCCGCCCGCGGCCATTGCGGCGGCGGCACCGACCTCGCTCTGACATCCGGCCTGGACGAGTCCGCTGCCACGCAGGACGCCGGCGATCGAGGCTGCCGATAACAGGAACTCGACGGTCCGGTCCTTCAAATCGGGCGCCGGGTTTTCGCGATAGTGCGCGAGCAGTGCGGCGACCGGCCCCGCCGCGCCGTTCGACGGCGCAGCAACGACGCGTCCGCCGGCCGCGTTCTCCTCGGCGACCGCCGTGGCGAACACTGCACACCATTGGCTCGGCGACGCCTGCGTCGCGCGCAACGCGTCGGCATGCGCGGGCGCGCGCCGCACGCGGCCGCCCGGCAGCGTGCCGTCGGTGGCGAGGCCGCGCTCGATCGACGCGCGCATGACATCGGCGACGCGTACGAGCGTTGCGCGCACTTCGCTCGGACTCTGCGCAACGCATTCGTTGGCCAGCGCCATGTCACAGATGCGCTTTCCGTATTCGCGTCCGGCACTCAACAACTGCTCGGCGGTCGCGAACGCATAGGGGACGCGCGCCGGATTGCGTCGATCGATGCGCTCTTCGCGCGTCACGACGATGCCGTTGCCCGGGGAGAAATATTGGCGCGTCCACAGCGGCTCGCCGGCCTCGTCGTAGGCGGTGAAGGTCAGCGCGTTGCCGTCGTACACGAGCGCCTGGTCGACGCGGAACACGATGTCGCGACTGGGGTGGAACGCGATCCGCTGCCGACCGGCGAGCGCGATGCCGCGATCATCCTCGACGTCGGCGGTGCATCGGGCCAGGAGGGCTGAATCGCATGTCGCCGTTGGGATGCCGGCGAGGCCGGCGATCACGGCGCGATGCACGCCCAGCTCTCTTCCCGTGCACGCAAGTCCACCGAACAGCTCGACGCGGACGCGCGCCGTGCGCGACACGAGGCCGTCGGCCGCCAGCTCGTGTCCGAAGCGACGTGCGGCTTCGAGCGGTCCGACGAGCTGCGACGAGGACGGTCCCGGACCGATCCGAAACGTCGTCGCGACGTTCAAATACACGACACCCCCCGGTTGTGGTGCTGCTTCGCTGCGCGGCGCCCGCGTCGTTGTTGTTGCCGTCGCTCGAGCATGATTGCTGCAAGCGTAACGGCAGCGCTACCTTCGCACGAAGACCGGCGTCAGGAAGCCGCCGAACGGTCGCATGCGGCGATGGTTTGTGAACGACATGCGACGAAGTGACGCTGGGCTTTACACGGTCGCGAGCGAAAGCGCGTGCGAGAACGTCGCCGCGAATCGCACGTCATCGGCGTACGAAAGCACTTCGGCGACATAGCCGTTGCGTAGCGATTGCTGCGCCTCTTCCCACCAGCGCGCGTCGAGCAGGCTCGCGTGGTGGCGCAGGAACGCCTCGCGGATCTTCGGGTCGGTCAGGAGGAACGTCGCGAACTCCTCGGGGAAGATGTCCCGCGGCCCGACCGGATACCAGACGTCCGCGGACATCTCGTCAACGCCGGGCGGTGCGTCCGGAATCCGCCGAAAGCGGCAGTCGGTCAGGTACTCGATCTCGTCGTAGTCGTAGAAGATGACGCGGCCGTAGCGCGTGACGCCGAAGTTCTTGAACAGGAGATCGCCCGGGAAGATGTTCGCCGCCGCCAGTTCCTCGATCGCCTTGCCATAGTCGTCGAGCGCCCGGTGCCGCTCGCGATCGCCGGCTCGCTCCAGATGCATGTTGAGCGGCGTCAGCCGGCGCTCGATATAGAGGTGGCGGATGACGACGCGACGATCCTCGATCTCGACCTGCGAGCCGGCGACGGCAACCAGTTCCTCCAGCAGGTCCGGCGAGAAGCGCTCGCGCGGGAACGCGACGCCCGAGTACTCGAGGATGTCGGTCATGCGGCCGACGCGATCGTGATGCTTGACGAGCGCATATTTCTGCTTGACGCCCGCGCGATCGATCTCCTTCGTTGCGGCAATGCGGTCGCGAATCACCTTGAACACGTACGGATACGACGGCAGCGTGAACACGGCCATCACCAGGCCCTTGATGCCCGGCGCGAGCACGAACTCGTCGCTCGAGTGCCTGAGGTGCTGCAGGAAATCGCGGAAGAACAGCGTCTTGCCGTGCTTCTGCAAGCCTACCATCGTGTACAGCTCGGCGGCGGTCTTGTCGGGCAGCATCGACTGCAGGAATGCGACGTACGCCGCAGGCACTTCCATGTCGACGAGGAAATACGCGCGGTTCGCCGAGAAGAGCAACGCGAGGTCGGTCGGGTCGAGCAGGAGCGCATCGACATAGAGCCTTCGCGAGGCATCGTGCTTGATCGCCACGGCGAACGGACGAACGTCGAGCCCGTTGAGCACGCGGCCGACGACGTACGCGGTGCGATTGCGGAAGAACGGACTGCCGAGCACCTGGATCTGCAGGCTCGTCGCGGTGACGAGCGGGCGCCTGACGCTTTTCCGAAACGCGCGCAGCAGATTGCGCAGATCGCGACGAAAGTCGGCGAAGCGCGCGTTGAAGCGCAGATCGAGGACGGCGTCGATCAGCGCGCGCCGCAATCCCGAGCTGCGTGGGTAATAGCTGCGATGCGTCGGCGGATCGGCGTCGAGATATTCGGTCGACGCGGCCGGCCGCACGAACAGGAAGCGATTGTGGAAGTACGCGCGATGCAAGAGCTTGCACGAGACCGAGTTGAAGAACGTCTCCGCGCACTCCGGCTGGCGGTGTTCGGCGAGCATCGCCACATAGTGCGACTTGACGCGCGCCCATAACGCGTCGGAGCCCGAGCCGGCCAGGTCCTGCGCGCCGAATTCGCGCTCGACGCGTTCGGCCGCCTCGGCCACGCGGCGATCGTAGAAGTCGATGCGGTCGCGCGCAACGTGACCGATCGCGAGGAAGTTGCCTTGCTCGAAGTGTTGCTTCGCGGCGCGCGCGCAGTCGCGAAACAGCGCGTAGTGCTTGTCGAAGCCCGCTAGCAGCGCCTCGGCGATGGCGGGAGCGGGGTCCGCGGGTTGCTCGGTCGGAAGACGGGCGCTGGGGAAGGAAACTGAGCGGGACACTGAGCAATCGGCCGTCGGTCCGGCAGCCCTATGGCGGCGCGTGCAATCGTGCAACCCATGATACCGTAGGCCCACTCTTTCAATGATGCGGGCGATGAGCGCATCGAACACCGTTCGTCTTCGAAAGTGCGCAGCGGCGCTCGTGGCCTTCGGTTTCACCAACGCCGGCGCGCATGTATTCAAATGCGTCGACAAGTCCGGTCATACGACGTATCAGCAGTCGCCGTGCGGCGGAGGGCAGCAGGGCGGAACCGTCGAATTGAAGGAGTCGATCTCGATCCGGCCAGCGGGCAATGAGGCTGTCTGGTCGACAGCAGCGCGCGAGCAGCGTGTCGTCGTCGGCATGCCGAAGCCCTTCGTCATCGAGGCGCTCGGCGCACCCGGCGAGATCCGCGCGCCGCGATCGGGCGAAGCGGGCAGCGAGGTCTGGGTCTATGCGCGACCGAAGGCGATGACGCGGCTCGGCTTTCTCAACAATGCGGTCGGTTGGATTCGCAGCGACGTGCCGACTGGCGACCGTTCGCCGGCGCAGGGCATGACCGCGCCCGCACCACCGAGTGCGACGGATCGCGAAGCGCGCATTCGGGAAGCGCTTGCCGTGGGGCGGACGTGCACGGCGGCGCTCGCCGACGCGGGAGCGCCGGACCGCGAGGAGCCGCTGTCCGCCGGCACGCTGACCGGAGCGCGGTATGTGTACAACCTCGACCCGGCGAATGCCAACGCGATCTCGGCGTTCGTCTGTCTGAACGGCCGCGTGACCAGCGTCGAGCGGTTCACGCCGGCCAGGGCGGGTAACTGAGCCGGAACGTAAAGGGTCGCGACGAGAATCGCGGGCCTGCGACGTGCGTCAGTTGTTCTTGTCCTGAATTTCCTTGAACTCGCCGACCGCCTTGTTGTGCTCGTCGATCGCCGAGTTCGCCGCATCGGCATAAGGCTTGGCCTGCTCGTAGAGCGGTGCGGCGACCGCCTGCTGTTCCATCGCGTACTTCTTGAGGCAGGCGAGAAAGTCGTTCGCCTCCTTGACCCAGGCGCGACGCTGATTGTCGGAGCCGAGCCGGCCGGGATGCTCACCGGGTTTCTTGCATGCGTGCGCAGCAGGAGCCGCTCGCGGTGTGGCGGGAGTAGCCTGCTGCGCCGAAACGTCGATCGCGGCGACGAGCAGCGTGGCGGTCACGAAAAGAGAGAGTCGCATGCGGGCTCCACGTGCAGAAGTAAACGAACATTCTAGCGCCCGCACTCGACGATCCTCGATGCGCCGTATCGGATCCGCCGGCTCTTCGCGTTCGCCGTTCTAGCTGAATGACCCCCGAAGCAAGAGGGAAGCGCCGGCCGTGACCAGGTCGGCGGCCGCGCCGTCGAAGTCAGCGAGCGACCATGGCTCGCGCACCGGCTGCCGCTGACTCGCAAGGATTGCGTCGGCGAGGGCGTCGACATCGACATGCTTGCGCTTTGCTTCTGCGCTCGCCAACGCCCCGAGCGTCTCGGCGACGGCTTTGGGATCGAGCGCCTCGATCGGCGACCGGCAGAAGCTGCACACCATGTCGCGCTTGAGATCGACCGCCGCGCCGCAACCCGAGCAGCGGATCGTGCGAATGTGCATCCGAAGACGTTCGATCTCCGCCGGCGACAACGGCCGGACGAAGTCCTTCTCGCGCAGGAACTGTACGAACGGCGTCAACCGTCCATGACCCTGCGCGCAACGCCAGTAGGTGAAGCGCGTGGAATGGCGGATGTCGTTGGTTTCGGCGAGAGAGCGCCGGCATCGCGGACACGCCATCGTCGACGGCAACGATCGCCGCGCTGGCGGCTTCGCTGCGTTGACGGCGCGAAACAGTTCGAGGATCGCGGCCGGCATCAGTTGAACGCTTTCAAAAGCGTCGAACCACAGCGCGTGACACCCTTCGCAAACGTCGATCGTCGTCTCGCCATGGGGCTTGCAGCCGAGCGCGAGCGACTTCATCGCCTGGCCGCAGCCCGGGCAGGATGTCGTGCGCTCGACGCTGTCCGGTCGCTCTCGCATCAACGCCGTGCGCAAGACGGCGGTGCTTCGCTACGCCGGTTCAACGACGCGAATCACTGCGCGCGGGCAGTTGACCCAGACGATCTGCGTGAAGTTGCGCTTCGCAGCGCGCTCGACCGCATCCATCGCGTCGACGTTGCACACGACGAGGCCGTCGAGATCCGCTTTCGTGTATTGCACCGGCGCACAGCCAGCAACGAGCAGGCTACCGGAGATCGCGAAGGCCACGAACTTGTTCATGTTGCCTCCCGGCGTTCGAGCGCGAGAGCGCGCCCGTCTGCCATTATCGACAGCGGGCTCGTGCGAACGCAAGCCCGCGCGATGCGCACGGTCAGTTGCGCCGGGCCGTCCCAGGCAACTGACTGCGCCCCCGCTGGGGGCAGCGAGTGAAGCGAAGCGTGGGGCGTTGTCCTAGATCTGCTGGGCGCTGAACGTGTCGCACTGCCGCGGATCGCCGGTTTCCATGCCGCGGCGAAACCAGCGCACGCGCTGCTCGGCGGACCCGTGCGTGAACGCGTCGGGCACGACATAGCCTTGCGTACGCTTCATGATCTGGTCGTCGCCGACGGCCGCCGCGGCGCGCAAACCTTCCTCGACGTCGCCCGGCTCCAAAAGCTTGCGACGCTGCGCGAAGTGACCCCAGACGCCGGCATAACAGTCGGCTTGCAGTTCGAGGCGCACCTGCAGCTCTCGACGGCGACGATCGTCCATCCGCGCCGCCTGCTGGTCGAACTGGCGCATCGTGCCGAGCACGTTTTGCACGTGGTGCCCGATCTCATGGGCGACGACATAGGCTTGCGCGAAGTCGCCGGGCGCGCCGAAGCGGCGCTCGAGTTGGTTGAAGAACGACGTGTCGAGATACACCTTCCCGTCGGCCGGGCAGTAGAACGGTCCCACTGCGGAGTTCGCCGTGCCGCAGGCCGATTGCACGCCGCCGGAGAACATCACGAGATTCGGCGCCGGATAGTTCGGACGTCCGAGCGACTTGAACAGCGCCTGCCACACGTCCTCGGTGTCGCCGACGACGCGCGCGACCATCTCCTTGGTCGGGTCGGCGGACTTCGCGGCAGGACTGCCAGGCGGTCCGCTGCGCGGCTCAGGTGCCGGAGCCGATTGCTGCGGCGTCGACTGATCCATACCGACCAGCACGTCGAGCGGGTTGACGCCGAATAGCACGCTGGCGATCAGCGCGATGATGACGCCGCCCAGACCGATCTTCATGCCGCCGCCGCCCATCGGGAAGCTGCGGCCCGAACGGTCCTCGATGTTCTCGCTGCGCCGCATGTCGCCCCAACGCATGACGCACTCCTTTAAGTTCGCTGGACGTCAACTCCGCTAGTCTCACCGCGTCCGACGGACGGGGTCAACCAGCGCTAGCCATGCATGCGGCGTGGGCGTTCCACGCGCGACATGCAGGACGACGCCTACATCGTCGCCTTCAGCGGCGGTTGGCTACCGCATTCTCGAGTGTCTTCAACTCGTCGCATCCGGTGCACAAGCGGCGCAGCGTCGCGAGATGCTCCTTCGCTTTGCGCAAGTCGCCGGTGACGACATAGGCCTCACCGATGTTCTCGTGCGCGCTTCGGTGCTCGGGCGTGAGGCGCAGCGCCTCGCGAAAGTGCTTCATCGCGGATTTGATGTCCTTCGTCTGCCGATACGCAAGGCCGAGCGCGTTGTGCGCATCGGCATTTTCGGGCTCGTTGCGGATGACGGCTTTCAGGTGCTCGATCGCGCTCGTCCAGTCGCTGCGCCGGATCGCTTCGACGCCCGGTTCCCAATCCGGATGCGGGCTCGGCGTCTCGAACGAATAGCCGGCGATCGCAAGCGTCGGGAGCAGAGCGATGATCCAGATGAACTTCGTCATGTGCGATTTCATCGTAATCCTTGGTCGTCGGCGGTTGGCAGCACGACGATCTTGCCGCGACCATGTCCGGTCTCCATGCGGCGTTGCGCGTCGGCCACGCGTTCGAGCGGAACGCGTTCAGCGATATGCGCAACCAGCACACGGTCGGCCGCGAGCTTCCCGAGCCTTCGCCACACCGGCGCGCCGGGCTTGAGCATGAAGCTGCGCGCGCGAACGCGGGCCAGCGGAGCGAGCACGGTCAATGCGGTCGTGCGCACCGCCGAAATAGCGTTTCCCGAGACGCCGACGTAAACGCCGCCGCGTTTCAACAACCGCCATACGTGATCGGCAGGAATCGCATCGGCGATGTCGAAGACGAGATCGAACGGATCGTCGCGTTTCGCAATGTCCGTGGTGCGGTAATCAACGACTTCATCCGCGCCGAGCGAACGCACGAAGTCGCCGTTCGCCGCGCTCGCCGTCGCGACGACGTGCGCACCGCGATGCTTCGCAAGCTGCACGGCGAAATGGCCGACGCCCCCCGCGCCGCCGGTCATCAAGACGCGTTGCCCCGCAGCGACGTTTGCATCGTCGACGATCACTTGAAGTGCAGTGCCCGCGGCGATCGGCAGCGCCGAGGCTTGCTCGAAGTCGAGCGAATCGGGGATCGGCACAACCGTGTTCGCGGCGATTACCGCGTACTCGGCACAAGCGCCATCACGCGGAAACGGCGACAGCGATCCAAACACGCGCTCGCCGACAAAGCGGTCGCCGGGACCACCGCCCACGGCGACGATCTCGCCGGCAAAGTCGCAACCCGTGCCGCGCGGCGGCCGCGCGAACAACGGGATGAAGCGCACATGGCCGGCACGGATCTTCCAATCGAGCGGGTTGAGGCTTGCGGCGCGCACGCGCACCTTGATCTGCCCCGCGGCCGGGATGGGCTCCGCGATGTCGACGACTTCCAGTCGATCGGCCGACCCGAATTGCTCGTAACGGACCGCGCGCATCGCCCGATCGGGTTACGGCTTCAACGCCTTGTAAAGATACGGAAGGCTCGCATCCATTCGATAGTCGATCGACGAATGGTTGTCGTCGAACTCTTCGTAGACGTGCCCGATGCCGTGCCGCGCAAGCTCGCGCGACAGGATGCGCGAGCCGTAATGAAGGTGATACTGGTCGCGCCAGCCGCAATCGATCCACAGGCCGCGCAGCGACTTCAGCGCCTTCTTCGACGACGCGACGATGTGGATGGGATCGTGCTCGAGCCATGCGCGCCATCGCTTGTCGATCAGCTCGCCGGTTTCGAGGTTGACCGGAATGCGAAATCCCAGCGGCGCACGTGGATCGGGGTCGTAAGTCGCCGCCATCGCGACCATCATCAGCGCGTGCGTTTCCGCGTCGTTGAGCTTGGACTTTCGCCACATCGCATCGAGAAAGCGGCGGATGCGTCCATCGTCATCGCCTGCACCGGCGGCCTTTGCGTCGCGCAGCACGTTCTGGCGTCCGGCCGAGCGCTTGCGTTTCCGGTACCGGTCGAGCTCGTTCAGCGTCCTGGGCCAGTCGGTCAAATAGCAGAAGTCGAAGTAGGCATCGCCCGAGTGCGACGCGACCGCGCCCCAGTGCTTCGCATAGCGCATGCCGTGGACGATGGCGCCGTAGCCGCCCGACGACTTGCCGAAGCAGCCACGATGGTCGCGCGACGCGTGCGTGCGGAACTCGCGATCGACGAGCGGAATGATCTCGTCGGTCAGGTAATCGGCGTAGCGACCAACCGCCGATGAGTTGATGTACTGATTGCCGCCGAGACAGGTGAAGCAATCGGCGAACACGAGGATCGCCGGCCCCATGCGCTGTTCGTGGATCAGCCGCGCAACACGCTCGGGCACGTTCTCGTCGAACGGCCGCCAGTTGAGATGCGCGAAGCCGGAGCCGGTGAAGCCGACCAGGTCGAACAGAACGGGAAACCGCTTGCCGCGACCGCGTGCCTGACCCTCATCGTATCCAGGCGGCAACCACACGCCGAGCTTGCGGACCGCCGGGTCGCCGAGCGGGTTGTCGGCAAGGACTTTCGAGGCGAATTCGAGAACGACGAGCGTGCCTTGCGGCCGGCGGGGCGCCTTGCGAGCCATGCGGCGGCAGTGTACACACCGCGGCCGCGCACGTGCGCGCGTAACGCCGCTGCGCGCGCGAACTCATCGACCGACGCGCTTTTCGACGTCAGCACTTTGCGATAGCGTGAACGACGGTCGCGATCCCGCCGACGTCGCGCAGCTGCTGCGATTATCAACGGCGGCTGCCGTTCTTCTTTTTCTTGTCGAGAATCGTCCCGCGGCAGCGTGGCGCGCCGCAACGGCACGCGAGATACGCCTGTTCCTTCTTCGTCAAGCGCCCGTCCACGGTGAGCTTGTAATCGTACGTGAGCTCCTCACCAGGCGCGATGCTGCGACGCGCCACGATGTGAACGCGACCGTCGTCGTCCTCTTCGGTCTCGCAATTCGGCGCACAGCTATGGTTGATCCAGCGCGCCGCGTTGCCGCGGACGCCGGCATCGATCACCTGCCCATCGTCGAGCGAGAAGAAGAACGTATGGAACGGATTGTCCGGATCGGTATCGGGTCGCTCCAGCGCTTCGGGCCAGCTTATGCGCTCGCCCTTGTACTCGATGATGGCACTGCCTTTGCGGATCCGGCGGGCGGCGAAGACGCCGCGACCGTGGATCTTCGAATTGCGGACGGCATAAGGGCGGGCGGGCTTGACGTTCGGCATGGCGATGGTGAGGTCATGAAGGCTCCATCGTAGCGGATCGCCGCAGGCGAGTCGCCATCTGAACCGCCAACCAGGCCGCGGGTAGGTACGCGAACAACAAGTCGAGCGCGATGAACCACGTCTGCGCCGGAATCATGAAGCTTGCCGCAACACCACCGCAGAGAAAGGCGATGCCGATCGTGTACGCGATCTGCGCCTTGTGGCTCGCTGCGATCAAATAAGCGGCGAGCGCGCCGGCGAAAGTACCCACTGCGTGCGCCAGGAACGGCATGACGTAGTGCCTCGGTTCGAGCAACGGCATGGCCTTGCTCAGGCTTTCGGCGCTGTTCGCATCGACGCCCGCAGGCAGAGGAATCAGCGACGGGCCGACGGTAATGAGCGCCATGTTGACGCCTCCGCCGAGGGCCATTCCGGCAACCAGAGCGAGCGTATTTCGAAGGAGGTTGGTCATCGCGGTTTTGCTCGTAGCTGTTACCGGTCACTCGACGTGTGACGCGCGCGATACGCGCGCTCGGGACGATTCACACGCCTTCAATGATGCGGATTTCCCGCTCGGCACCGTCGCCCAGCGCGGCAAGCGCCGCCTGGTAGGCGGGACTGTCATGCGCAGCGACAGCCTGCTCGACGCTGTCGAATTCGATCAGCACCGTACGTTGCTTCAGACCGCGCTCGTACACTTTCGCCGGTTCGCCGCGCGCCAGGAAGCGCCCTCCGCCGGCGGTGAGCGCAGGACCGGAAAGCTTGGCGTAGGCGGCGAGTTTGTCGGGGTCGTTGACGACGCGGTACGCACTGACCCAATAAGCCTTTGGCATGGATTCCTCTTGTCGGTTGCGGGGTAGGTCGGGGCGTCTACGAGCAATGGCGGAAGGGCGCGATGAACTCCGCGGCATATCGCGCTTCAGGCGGCCCGCCGCAACGCAATCCCATTGGCCACCTCTCGCGCCGCACGCAGACCGCTGTCCACCGCGCCGTTCAGATACCCGTACCAATTCACCGACGATTGCTCGCCGGCGAAGCGCACGCGTCCTTCGGGCAGCGATTCGATGCCATGGATCGTCGTGTACTGCCCGGGCTTGAGCAGCGAATACGAGCCTCGTGACCATGGATAGCGGTCCCACGCATTGCGGATGACGCGGCCGGTGAAGTGACGAGCGATACCGGGATGCACTGCCTCGAGGTCACGCAGCACTTCCCGCGCGCGATCTTCGGAAGAGCCGTTTCCCGTTGACGCCGCGAGCGAGCCTCCGGTGTAGAAATTGAGAATCCCCTGCACGCCCGGCTGGCCGCGCGTGACTTCCCAACTCACGTGATAGCTGCCGTCGCTTCGCGTCTCTCCGTTGCCGCGTTGCGTGACCCATGCTCTTTCAGAGAACTGGAGTTGCAACTTGGTGTTGCGCCCCATGCCGAGCTCGGTGATCGCCCGAATTTTTCGTGCGCGAAATCCCGCGGACGAAACGTCGACGTCGACGAGCATCGTGAACGGCACGGCGAGCACGACGTCGTCGAACGTCGCATCGCTCATCGCCTGGTCACGCGCGAACGTGAGTCGGTAGCGGCCATCCCGTTGACGTGCCATCGCGGCAAGGCGCGTGCTGGTCTGCACGCGCGCACCGAGCGCATCCGCCATCCGTGAAACGATCAGGTCGTTGCCGCCGCGCACGTGATAGCGCTGATCGGACACCTCGTACGGCGATACGCGATTCTGCGGCGAGCCGCGCAGCAGGTCGATAACCGTCACCGCGCTGATGTCGTCCAGGTCCGCGCCGAGCTCCTCGACATAAGCGTTGGCGAGGAGCTTCGCGAGCGGCGCGTCGGCACCGCCGGACACGCGCGTCGACAGCCATTCACGGGCCGTCATGCGATCGAAATTGCGCTGTACGCTGGTATACGCAGCGAACGTCGGCAAGCTCTCGCCCAGCGCACGTCCATCGCGCGCAAGCACGGGCCACAGTCGCGCGAAATCCGCGGCGGCCTGGGCCTCGGTATAGCGCCGGCCGCCAAAGTGCCAGATCGTGTCCGTGCCTTTCGGGGTGGCGGCATGCAGGTCGTCGAGCGCCAAGTCGAGCGATAGCGCGAGGTCGATGATCTCGTCGTGCGCCGTGTCGATCAATTCGCCGCCACGCTCGGCGACCTGTCCGCCGTCGAACGCCTTGCGCTCGGTCAGGCAACGGCCGCCGACGCGCGGCGCGGCTTCGTAAACATCCGCCACGATGCCCATCCTCGAAAGCTGCCATGCGCAGCTCAAGCCGGCGAGTCCCGCACCGACCACGGCGACGCGCCGCGTGCGTTGCTGTGGTGCCGATGCCGCAACCAACGCCGGCGAGAGCGCGGATCCGGCCAACAGGCCGCCGCCGCGGCGCAGAAATGCGCGACGTGCTTCACGATGCTCCTGCTCGCGGGCCTGGACCCGTCGACGCCGAGCGCACATCGTCGCTTCGCGGTCATCGGTCGGGGCGGGCCGCGCCCGTCCCGACAACTGCTGCACGAGTCGCATCAATGCGCTGCGAGCCATCGCCTCAACTCGTGCTCACGTCGATATACTCGCGATTGTGACGAGTCCGAATAGGCACGAGCTTATCGCAAACTTGCGGCTTGCGGACTTTCCACGAACCCGTGACGACTTCTCATTCCGCACGCGACATCACCGTCATCGGCGGCTCGGCCGGCGGCCTTCATGCGTTGCGTACGATCCTCGCGGCGCTTCCTCGCGACTATCCGGCGGCGGTCTTCGTCGTGCTTCACGTTGCCCCGGACTCGCCGTTCATGCTGCCGGATTTGCTCGATCGCAGCAGTCCGCTGCCCGTCACGGCCGCGCGTGATGCCGCACCGATCCGGCCCGGGCGCGTTGTCATCGCGCCGCCCGATCAGCATCTGATCCTCGAACCCGAACGTGCGCGACTGGTGCATGGCCCGCGGGAGAACTCCCATCGGCCCTCGATCGACGTGCTGTTTCGCTCGGCCGCCGTGGCCCACGGCCCACGTGTCACCGGCGTGGTCCTGACCGGCATGCTCGACGACGGCGCGGCGGGACTTTGGGCGATCAAGCGGCGCGGCGGCGCGACGCTCGTGCAGGATCCCGCCTCCGCGGAGTTTCCCGACATGCCGCGCAATGCGCTGGACGCAGCGGACGCGGAACACTCTGTTGCGCTCGAAGGGATCGCGGCCAAGCTCGTCGAGCTTGCCTCGAAACCGGTCGTTGCGTCGGCGGAGCCTCCGCCGTCCGACATGGTGCAGGAGGTATTGATGGCCGAGAACCGCAGCAGCATCGACAAGCTCGATGCGATCGGACGCCGTGAAACCTTCACCTGTCCTGAGTGCAGCGGCTCGCTGTGGGAAGTGCAGGGCGGCGGCGGACCGCGCTTCCGCTGTCACGTCGGTCATGCCTACTCGATGCGCACGCTCGCTGCCGATCAGGCAACGCGCGTCGAGGCCGCGCTGTGGGCGGCGCTGCGGAGCTTGAAAGAGAATCAACGACTCGCGATACGCCTCGCCGGCGAAGCACGCGAGCGCGGACGTGATCGGTCGGCGCAGTGGCACGCCGAGCGGGCGCAATCCGACGAACGTCATTCGGAGGTGCTGCGGGAGCTGCTCGCAGAAGCGACGGCGCCGAGCTCGCCGGACCTCGCGGGACAGCAAGCGGCGGATTAGCGGTTCCCCAGTGCGTTCAGCTTCCGCGCAGCAACACCAGCACGGCACCGCCGCCACCGGCGTGTCGGGGCGCTTCGCAATACGCGAGCACATCGTCCCACTGCGATAGCCAGCGTCGGACCTTGACCTTCAGCACCGGCTCCTTGCCCGGCGAGGTCAGCCCTTTGCCGTGGATCACCCGCACGCAGCGCGCGCCGCGCGAGCGTGCTTGGAGCAGGAAAGCGTCCAGTGCATCGCGCGCTTCATCGCTGGTGAACCCGTGCAGATCGATTTCGCCCTGCAGCGACCAGTGACCTCGACGCAGCTTGGTCAGCACATCGACGCCGAGCCCGGATCGAACGAATGTCTGCGCATGCTCGTGCTCCTGGCCGATCTCCCACCCGTTCAGCGCCGGCTCGGCGCCGTACTTCGACGCGAGCAACGCCTCACGCTCGTCGGCGATCGACTGCCGCGGGATCGGCGGCGGCGAAGCGACTCGGTGCTGCGCGCGGTTGCGCGGCGGCAATCGCTTGACGTCCGCAAACGCTTGCGCCAGATCGACGTCCTCGGGGGCGTGCTTGCGCGCGGAGACCGCGTGACGCGAAGCGGCCTCGGCGGTGACTTTCTTTCCGAGGGAAGGCGTCGGCTTCCTCGAGGCTGCAGCCGCCGCCCGTCGCGCCTCGATGAGCGCTTTGAGATCGCCAAGCTTTGCCATCGCTTAGGCTGCCCGGCTTTCGAGATAAGCCTCCGCGTCGAGCGCCGCCATGCATCCCGTACCCGCTGATGTGACCGCCTGCCGATAGACGTGATCCGCCACGTCACCCGCCGCGAACACGCCGGGAGCGCTGGTCGCGGTCGCATTACCTTGCAATCCGCTGTGCACTTGAATGTAGCCGTTGACCATGTCGAGCTGACCGTCGAAGAGTTGCGTGTTCGGCGTATGGCCGATTGCGATGAAAACGCCATGGACCGGAATCTCACGCGCCTCGCCGCTCGTCTTGTGCTTGATACGCACGCCGGTGACGCCGCTCGCATCGCCGAGCACCTCGTTGAGCACATGGTCCCAGATGACGGCGGTGTTGCCGCCGTCGCCGGTTTTCTTCATCAGCCGATCGATCAGGATCGCTTCGGCGCGGAATTTGTCGCGCCGGTGCACGATCGTCACGCGCCGCGCGATGTTCGACAGATAGAGCGCTTCCTCGACCGCCGTGTTGCCGCCGCCGATCACGACGACGTCCTGGCCCTTGTAAAAGAAGCCGTCGCAGGTCGCGCACGCGGATACCCCCTTGCCCATGAACGCTTGCTCGGAGGGCAGCCCGAGATAGCGCGCCGACGCGCCGGTCGCGATGATCAGCGCATCCGCCGTGTACTCGCCGTTGTCGCCGACGAGGCGCTTCGGCGACGACGCAATGTCGACCGTATGGATGTGATCGAACACGATCTCGGTGTCGAAACGCTCGGCATGCTTCTGGAAGCGTGCCATCAGGTCCGGACCCTGCACGCCGTCGACGTCGGCAGGCCAGTTGTCGACATCGGTCGTCGTCATCAGCTGTCCGCCTTGGGCGAGACCGGTGATCAAGAGCGGCTTCAAATTCGCACGCGCGGCGTATACTGCCGCGGAGTATCCCGCGGGTCCGGAACCGAGAATGACGAGGCGCGCGTGCGTGGCCGGCATGTCGTTTCTTGAGGCGGCGATCAAAAGCCGAAAATTGTAGAAGAGATGAGGGCGCTCGTTATCCGTTCAACGCGTCCCGCGGTTTTAACGCCCCCGGAATCGATATAATGTCGATTCTCAAGTCCTAGCGGCGCACCCATTGTTTTTCAAGAGGAATACGTCGGGGATCCGAGGCCCCGGCCGGGGCGGCAACCGTCGCGTTGCCGTGGCAGCGCCAACGCCGCTTTCACCGCGTTACGAGCGATTGTTGCGCGAGTCGCGCTGGCTTGTCGTCGTCGCGGTCCTGGCGTTTCTTGCGCTGATTCTTGCAACTTACACGCGCACCGATCCTGCGTGGTCGTTCTCCGGAACCGGCGCGCCGATCGGCAATCGCGGCGGTGTCGTCGGAGCATGGCTGTCCGATTTGCTCCTCTATCTGTTCGGTTTCTCGGCGTGGTGGCTGGTGTTGGCCGGCATTGCGCTGATGGCGACCGGCTATCGTCGGATCGCCGATCCCGATCACGTGTCCGAGAATCCGCTGTTGCTTTGGGGCGTCGGTCTCGTCGTCGTGCTACTTGCATCGTCGGCGATCGAGGCAATCCGATTATGGCGACTGCCGGCGTCGTTGCCCGGCGCGCCGGGCGGCGCGCTTGGTTCGGTGGTCGGCGATTCGCTGGTGGCGGCGCTGGGGTTCAACGGGGCGACGCTGACGCTGATCGTGGCCTTCGCGATCGGCTTCTCGCTGTTCAGCGGCCTTTCGTGGCTGCGCGTGATGGAACGCATCGGATCCAGCTTGGATCAAGCGATCTTGTGGCTGCAAGCCAAACGCGAGGCGCGCGAGGACCGCCGAATCGGCGAAGAGTCGCGCCTTGCTCGGGACGAGGTGTTCGAGCGCGCGCGTGAAGAGGAAGCGCTGCGCGAGCCGACGGTGGTCGTCCCGCCGCCTGCGACCGCGCCACGTTCCGATCGCGTGGTGAAGGAGAAGCAGCGGCCGCTCTTCACCGACATGCCCGACTCGCCGTTGCCGCCGCTTGTGCTGCTCGAAGAAGCGCCCGCGGCGTCGGAAACGGTAAGCGCCGAAACGCTCGAATTCACGTCGCGGCTGATCGAACGCAAGCTTGCCGACTTTGGTGTCGCGGTGAAGGTGCTCGCCGCGTATCCCGGTCCGGTGATCACGCGCTTCGAGATCGAACCGGCGGTGGGCGTCAAGGGCGCGCAGATCGTCAACCTGGTCAAGGATCTCGCCCGCGCGCTGTCCGTCGTCAGCATTCGCGTCGTCGAGACGATTCCGGGCAAGTCGCTGATGGCGCTCGAGCTGCCGAATCCGCGCCGCCAGATCGTTCGCTTGGTGGAGATCCTTTCGTCGGCGACGTACAACGATGCCGCCGGACACCTGACGCTCGCGCTCGGCAAGGACATCGCGGGTCGGCCGGTCGTCATGGATCTCGCGCGCATGCCGCACCTGCTCGTCGCCGGGACGACCGGCTCGGGCAAGTCGGTCGCGGTCAACGCGATGATCCTTTCGCTGCTCTACAAGGCCGAGCCGCGCGACGTGCGGCTGATCCTGATCGATCCGAAGATGCTCGAGCTCTCCGTTTACGAGGGCATTCCGCATCTCCTCGCTCCGGTCGTCACCGACATGAAGCTCGCGCCGAACGCGCTGAACTGGTGCGTCGGCGAAATGGAGCGCCGCTATCGATTGATGAGCCAGCTCGGCGTGCGCAATCTCGCCGGCTACAACGGCAAGGTGGCCGAAGCGAAGAAGGCGGGCAAGCCGCTCGTCGATCCGACGCTCGGCGCGTCCGCCGAGGCCGCCGAGCCGCTCGAGGAAATGCCGACGATCGTCGTCGTGGTCGACGAGCTCGCCGACCTGATGATGGTCACCGGCAAGAAGATCGAGGAATTGATCGCGCGCATCGCGCAGAAGGCGCGTGCGGCCGGCATCCACCTGATCCTCGCGACGCAGCGGCCGTCGGTCGACGTCATCACCGGACTGATCAAGGCGAACATCCCGTCGCGCATTGCGTTCCAGGTTGCAAGCAAGGTCGATTCGCGCACGATCCTCGACCAGATGGGCGCGGAGGCGCTGCTCGGTCAGGGCGACATGCTGTATCTGCCGCCGGGGTCGGGGTACCCGATGCGTGTGCACGGCGCGTTCGTCAGCGACGCCGAAGTGCATCGCGTCGTCGAGCATTTGAAGGCGTCCGGCACGCCGCAATACATCGATCGGATCCTCGAAGGGGGCGCGGCGGATGCAGGCGATGACGGGTTGGCGCTGGATGCAGGCGACGCCGAAAGCGATCCGGTTTATGACCAGGCCGTGGCCGTCGTGTTGAAGACGCGCCGGCCGTCGATCTCACTCGTGCAGCGGCATCTTCGCATTGGTTATAACCGTGCCGCGCGGCTGATCGAGCAGATGGAGCGGGCGGGGCTTGTTTCGCCGATGCAGACCAACGGCAATCGCGAGGTGCTGGTTCCCGCCGGAAAAGAAGCTTCGTGATGCGACGATTGGCTTGCGCACTGCTGGTGCCGGCTGGCGCGTTGCAGATGGCGGTCGCAGGTCCGGTCGAGACGTATCGCGAAGGCGCGCGCTATTGTCCTCGCGATCGCAGTGCGCACGCCCCGGTGCTTTCCGAAACGGCGATCGTCGAACGTGCACGGGCCCTGTTGCCCGATCGCTTCTGCGGACCGGCCAGGTTCGTCGCCGGATGCGATGCGCAGACCGAGTTCATCGAGGGAACCTGGCGCGTCTATCTGCATCAGTACCAGCTGCGCGCCGGTCGCCACGATTGGGGCGGGCTCACGCACACCTACGTGATCCTCGACCCGGTCGGCAACTGCGTCGCGCACTTCGCCGGCACGGAACCGGGCTCGCGGGAGTGACGAACGCGCGCGGGCACTGTCCAAAGGGGGTCACCGTCGATCATCGGCGTTCCATGGTTCTTCTGCGCATCGGCGCGATCGTCGCGCTGGCCTTTCCGTTGGCCGTTTTCGCCGCATCGCTTGACCGGTTGCGGTCGTTCGTGCGCGACACGCAGACCGCGCGCACGCCTTTCACGCAAACGGTGACCGACAAGGCCGGACGAGTCGTGCAAAAGTCGAACGGCGAGTTTCAGCTCGCGCGGCCCGGCAAGTTCCGCTGGTCGGTCGACAAGCCGTACCGCCAGCTCGTCGTCGGCGACGGCGATCGCGTGTGGATCTACGACGAGGACTTGAACCAGGTCATCGTGCGCAAGGCCGGCGAAGCGATCGGCAGCACGCCCGCGGCGTTGCTTGCGGGACGCGAAGACGTCGAGCGCGCGTTCAAATGGCGCGAGCTCCCCGCAAGCGGGGGACTCGAGTGGCTTGCGGCAATGCCGATCGCGAAGGACGCAGCGTTTGCCGAGATCCGGCTGGGCTTCATCGACAAGACGCTTGCGGCGCTCGAACTGACCGATCCGTTCGGGCAGACGACGGTCGTGCGCTTCGGCGCGTTCGAGCGCAATCCGACGCTGGCATCGGATACATTCCGGTTCGTGCCGCCGAAGGGCGCGGACGTGATCGGCGAGCGCTAGAACTTCGCTTCAGGGCAGCGGTTTTGCCGTTCTCCCAGGCGCGAATCCACTGTGACAATTTCGGGGGAAGCGGGCGTCGTCCTTCTCGATCGCGAACTCGCGCAAGTGGCTACCGCCGATCTCTTTTCGACACCGCTTGCGGGCGTCCCGCTTGCCGAGCGTTTGCGTCCGCGCGCGCTCGACGAAGTCGTCGGCCAACGCCATCTGCTCGGGCCAGGCAAACCGCTCGCCGTCGCATTCCACTCCGGCAAGCTGCATTCGATGATCCTGTGGGGTCCGCCGGGGACCGGCAAGACGACGCTCGCCCGATTGATGGCCGATGCGTTCAACACGGAGTTCATTGCGATCTCAGCGGTCCTGGCCGGCGTCAAGGACATTCGCGAGGCGGTCGCGCGCGCCGAGGCGACGCGTGCACAATCAGGACGGCCGACGATCCTCTTCGTCGACGAAGTGCACCGATTCAACAAGGCGCAGCAGGATGCGTTCCTGCCGTTCGTGGAGCAGGGCGTACTCACGTTCATTGGCGCGACCACCGAGAATCCGTCGTTCGAGGTCAACAGCGCGCTCCTGTCGCGGTCGACGGTGTATGTGCTCGAGCCACTATCCGAAGATGACCTTCGCACGCTCTTCGGTCGTGCAGTCGCTGCGGCGATGCCGGGCGTTAGCATCGACGACACGGCGCGTGATGCGGTCGTTGGCTATTCCGACGGGGATGGCCGCCGGCTGATCAATCTCGTCGAGCAGCTTTCCGTTGCCGCAACGGAGGCATCGACGACGAGCATTGACACGGCGTTCGTCGAGCAAACGATTGCGCGGAGTCTCCGCCGCTTCGACAAGGGCGGCGAGGCGTTCTACGACCAGATCTCGGCGTTGCACAAGGCGGTGCGCGGCTCCGATCCCGATGCATCGCTCTACTGGCTCTGTCGAATGCTCGATGGCGGCGCGGATCCGCTGTATGTCGGTCGCCGGATGATTCGCATGGCCGTCGAGGACGTCGGGCTCGCCGATCCGCGGGCGTTGCGCGTGGCGCTCGATGCCGTTGCGACCTACGAGCGGCTCGGCACGCCGGAAGGCGAGCTCGCGCTTGCCGAGTGTGTTCTCTATCTCGCCATCGCGGCGAAGAGCAATGCGGTCTATGCAGCTTACGGTGCCACGCGCGCGTTCATCGCCAGCGACGGATCGCGCCCGGTGCCGTTGCGGCTGCGCAATGCGCCGACGAAGCTGATGAAGGACCTGGGCTACGGCAGCGGCTATCGCTATGCGCACGATGAGCCAGAGGCGTATGCCGCGGGCGAGCGCTACCTGCCGGACGAGATGGAGGACGTCACGTTCTACCGGCCGACTTCCCGAGGTCTGGAGGCACGCATTCGCGAAAAGCTTGCGAACCTGAGAAAGCGCGACGAGGA
>DATLNR010000153.1:0-22716 GCA_035536655.1 Casimicrobiaceae bacterium | reverse complement strand
CCCTTCGCCGATCATGATGTCAATCTGGAAGTCCTCGAGCGCCGGATAGAGGATCTCCTCAACGACCGGCGACAGCCGGTGGATCTCGTCGATGAACAGCACATCGCGCGGCTCCAGATTGGTCAGGAGCGCAGCGAGATCGCCGGGTCGTTCGAGCACGGGTCCCGCTGTCTGCCGCAGGTTGACGCCGAGCTCGTGGGCGATGATGTGCGAGAGCGTCGTCTTGCCGAGTCCCGGCGGGCCGTACAGCAGCACGTGATCGAGCGCTTCGCCGCGTCGCACGGCGGCTTCGATGAAGATGCCGAGCTGGTGACGGATCTTTTCCTGGCCCACGTACTCCGTTAGGCCTCGCGGACGCAGGCTTCGTTCGAACACTTCCTCGTGGCGGCTCTCGGGCTTGCCGGCCACGACGCGATTCAGCGTATCGTTTTCAATGGCCATCTAGCGTCGATCATGCCTTGGCGAGAACCTTGAGCGCCTGCCGGATGCCGTCCGCGACGGCGACGCCTTCGGGCAACGTCTTGACCGCCGCCAGCGCCTCGCGCTCACTGTAGCCGAGCGCGAACAACGCGTTCAACACGTCCGCCGAAGGTGGCGGCGTGCGATTGATGCCGACGGCGGTCGTGAGCTGCGCGCCCAGCTTGTCCTTCAACTCGAGCAGGATGCGCTCCGCCGTCTTCTTGCCGATGCCCGGAATCTTCGTGAGCCGGCCGCTTTCCTGCATAGTGATCGACTGCGCAAGCTCTGCGACCGACAGCCCTGATAGCACGGAAAGCGCCGTGCGCGCGCCGATGCCGTTGACGCGGGTCAACTGGCGGAACGCATGGCGCTCGTTCTCCGAGCCGAATCCGAACAGCAGATGCGCATCCTCGCGCACGACGAGGTGCGTGTAGAGCGTCACGCGCTCCCCGGTCGCCGGCAGGTTGTAGAACGTGCTCATCGGCACGTCGACCTCGTACGCGACGCCCTGCACGTCGAGCAGGATCTGCGGCGGGTTCTTCTCGACGAGCGTTCCGGAAAGACGGCCGATCATGTAGGCGTGCGTTCGCGTGCGCCGGCGATTATTGCATCGGTGATCGCGTCGGCAACGATTCGAGGAAATCGCGCACGTCGATGAGCGACGCCATCGCAATGAGCCTCTTCTCCTCGATCGTCGCAGGCAGCTTGCACAAGTCCGGAACGCCGATCGCATGCATGCCGGCGCGGTGCGCTGCCGTGAGCCCCGCGGGTGAATCCTCGAGCACGAGACATTCGGCCGGGGCGACAGCCAAACGCTCCGCGGCGAGAAGAAACAGATCCGGGGCCGGCTTGCCGTGCTCGACTTCGTCGCCGCCTGCGATGGCGCTGAAACGGTGCAGCACACCGGCGTTTTCGAGCTTCCGGCACGCACGCTCACGCCGCGTGGATGTCGCCACGGCCTTGTCGATCGCTGCCGCTTCGAGCCAGTCGAGCAGCTCGACGAGGCCGCGCTTGACGGCAACACCTTCGCGCTCCACGAGAGCGTCGTATGCGACGCCCCATCCGTTCATCAATTGGTCGACCGGATAGTTGCTTCCGTGGTGGTCGAGAATCAAGGCTCGACAATCGACGAACGTGCGCCCGATCAGACGCGTCGTCACCGCTTTGTCGAATGGGATGCCGCACGCATTTGCCGCATCGGTCCAGGCGCGTGCGGCGAGCGGCTCGGTGTCGAGCATCAGGCCGTCCATGTCGAAGATGACGGCTTGCGGTCGATTCGCGATCACGTTGCTCACACGGAAAGCAGACGCCCGGCGCGAACACGATAGCGGCCCCGAACGAGCCGGCCGACGCCGGTCGCGGCGTGCGCGTGGCAGATCGCGGTCGCCAGCGCATCGGCCGCATCGGCTTGCGGCTCGCCGGCCAATGCAAGCAAGCGCGTCACCATCGCCTGCACCTGCAGCTTCTCGGCACGCCCGACGCCGGCGACCGCCTGCTTGACCTGGCCGGCCGTGTACTCCGTCACCGGCAGACCGGCAAGTACGGCAGCCGCAATCGCTGCCCCGCGCGCCTGACCGAGCAGCAGCGTCGAATTCGGATTCACGTTGACGAACACCTTCTCGACGGCGACCTCGGTCGGTTGCATCTCGGCAATCAGATGCGCGAGATCGCGCGCGATGACGCCGAGCCGCACGGGAAGGCTGCCGGTGCCGGCGCGCACGCATCCGCTCGCAACGTAGCAGAGCCGCTGGCCGTGCGCCTCGATCAATCCGTATCCGGTCATGCGCAGCCCCGGGTCGATCCCGAGGATGCGGCGCATCGAAGCCGGGGTGGCGGGCAACGTTAGTGGGCTGTAACGGCCAAATCGGAAGTGACTGACGGCCGCTTCGCGCCGATCACATTGTTGGAGAACCTTGCAAGGGGAGTGGGCCTTGCTGCGGCTCGCCGTCGCGTGCTCGACGCGAATCGCCTCGTCAGGGCAGATCCCACGCGGCGTCGAGGGTCAACCAACCTCACTCCCGATTTGACCGTTACAGCCCACTACTCGATCACCACGGCGGTGCCGCTTGCGCAGACCATGAGCATCGACCCGTTCGTGCCCAACGTCTCGTAGTCCAGGTCGACGCCGACGACGGCGTTCGCGCCGATGCGCTCGGCCGACTCGCGCATTTCGTTCAGCGCTGTCTCGCGCGCGCTGGCGAGCACGTTCTCGTAGGCGCCGGCGCGGCCGCCGACGATGTCGCGAACGCTGGCGAAGAGATCGCGGAACAGGTTCGCGCCGACGATCGCTTCGCCGCTCGCGATGCCGACATAACGGGTGATCCTGCGACCTTCGATCGTGGGGGTGGTGGTGATTATCATTTCGTGCGGGCCCTTCAAGTGTCGATCACCGCCGTCGTGTAGACCTCCTGCACGTCGTCGATCGACTCGATTGCGTCCAGGAGCTTCTGCATCCGCTGCGCGTCCTCGCCGTCGAGCTTCAATTCGGTCGACGGCTTCATCGTCACTTCGGCGAACTCTGGCTTGAATCCGGCTTTCGCCAGCGCGTCCTTGACCGCGACGAACTCGGACGGCTCGGTCACGACCTCGAGGCTCGCGTCATCGTGCGCGATGACGTCCTCGGCGCCTGCGTCGAGCGCTGCTTCCATCACCTTGTTCTCGTCGGTACCTGGGGAGAATACGAGCTGCCCGCAATGCTTGAACAGATACGCGACCGAGCCGTCGGTGCCGAGATTGCCGCCGTACTTCGAGAACGCATGACGGACGTCAGCAACCGTGCGCGTGCGGTTGTCCGTCATGCAATCGACGATGACCGCGGCGCCGCCAATGCCGTAGCCCTCGTAACGGATCTCCTCGTAACTCGCGCCCTCGAGTCCGCCGGAGCCGCGCTTGATCGCGCGCTCGATCGTGTCCTTCGGCATGTTGTTGTCGGTCGCCTTGTCCACCGCGAGCCGAAGCCGGGGATTCATTCCCGCATCACCGCCGCCCAGTCGCGCCGCGACGGTGATCTCCTTGATCAAACGCGTGAAGATCTTGCCGCGCTTCGCATCGGCGGCGGCCTTCTTGTGCTTGATATTCGCCCATTTGCTGTGGCCGGCCATTGGTGGATTATAGAGAAGCGGGCGACTCCCCATACCCCTGAATCCCCTTCACCTCCAGGAACTCGTTCACGCCCCACTCGCCCCACTCGCGGCCGTTTCCCGATTGCTTGTATCCGCCGAACGGCGCGCCGCGATCCACGCTCGGGTAGTTGATCTGCACGTTGCCGGCGCGCAAGCGTCGCGCGACCCGCCGCGCACGTGCGAGATCGGACGACTGCACGTAGGCAGCGAGACCATACGGGCTGTCGTTCGCGATGCGGACCGCGTCGTCCTCGTCGTCATAGCCGATGATGCAAAGCACCGGGCCGAAGATCTCCTCGCGCGCGATCGTGTCGTGCGGATCGACGTTGGTGAAGATCGTCGGCCGGACGAAGAAGCCTCGCTCGAGGCCGGGAGGACGTCCCGGTCCGCCGATGGCGAGCTCTGCGTTCTCGGCGATGCCGCGCTCGATCAGCCGCTGGACTTTCTCGAATTGCGCCCGGCTTGCGACCGGACCGAGCGTGCTCTTCTCGTCGCCGGGAGCGCCAACCCGCGTCGCTTGCGCGGCCTTGACCGCAATCGCCGTCGCCTCGGCAAGACGCGCGCGCGGCACCAGCATGCGCGTCGGCGAGACGCACGACTGGCCGCTGTTGTTGAAGCAGCGGTTGACGCCCACCGTGACCGCGCGCTCGAACTCGGCGTCGTCGAGCAGCACATTCGCCGACTTTCCGCCAAGCTCCTGCGCGACGCGCTTCACCGTGTCGGCGGCGGCCTTGGCGACGGCGATGCCGCCGCGCGTGGAGCCGGTAAACGACACCATGTCGACATCCGGGTGCGACGCAAGCGCGTGGCCGGTCGTCGCTCCGTCGCCGTTGACGAGGTTGAAAACGCCGGCGGGAACGCCTGCGTCCTGAAGGATTTCCGCGATCACGAGCGCGCTGATCGGGGAGATCTCGCTGGGCTTCAGCACCATCGTGCAGCCCGCCGCAAGCGCGGGGACGACTTTGCACGCCACCTGATTGATCGGGAAATTCCACGGCGTGATGAGCGCGCAGACGCCGATCGGCTCGCGCGTGACGAGCGTTGTTCCGCGCGGCGCATCGAATGCGAACGTGCGCAAGACTTTGATCGTCTCCTGCACGTGCGCGGGTCCGCTCGGGAAGTGCACGCTACGCGCGGCGGCGATCGGCACGCCCATCTCCCGGGACATCGCGATGCACAGGTCTTCGCGCCGCGCCACGAAACCGGCTTCGATCCGCTGCAGGAGCGCGATGCGCTCGTCGACCGTTGTCTGCGCAAAGTCGGCGAAGGTGCGCCGGGCCGCTGCAACCGCGCGATCCACGTCCTCCGCGTTCGCAAAGGCGACCGATGCGAAGACTTCTTCGGTCGCAGGATCGACGACGTCGATGACGGCTTGCGTCGACGGCGCGCGCCAAGCGCCGTCGATGTAGAACTCATGTGCGCGGGGATGCACGGTCACTCCGGAGCGATGTTCATCGACTTCAGCAGCGCCCCGTACTTGTCGTACTCCGCCCGTATGACGCTGGCCAGATGCTCGCCGCTCGGGTTGTCGGCAGCGATTGCGCCGGCCGCCGTCAGCTTCTGACGGATGTCGGATTTGTTGAGCGACTGCACCATCGCGGCGTTGAGTTTTGCCACGACGTCCGCCGGCGTCCCTTTCGGCGCAACGAGACCGTACCAAAGCACCGGTGGCGCGAACTGCGGCACACCCGCAATCGGTGCCGCTTCCGCGAGCGACGGGACACCTGGCAGCTCGTCGAGCGCGCGCGGCGACACGGCGATCGCCGCGAGCTTGCCGCCCTTGACGTTCGGAATGGCCGACGCGTCGCTGAACACGAACGTGATGCTGCCCGTCATCACGTCGGTCACCGCGGGGCCAATGCCTTTGTAGGGCACGTGCAATAGCTTGATCTTTGCCTGCTGTTGCAAGAGCTCGCCGGCGATGTGCTGGATGCTTCCGCTGCCCGACGAGCCGTACGAGATCTGCCCCGGCTGGGCCCGCGCGCGGTCGACGATGTCCTTGAGCGACTTGATGCCGCTCGCGGGATTGACCACGAACAGGTTCGACGTGCTGACGATCGTTCCGATCGGGACGAAATCGGTGCGCGGGTCGTATTGCACCGACTTGTACAAATGCGGGTTGATCGTCAGGATGCTGGTCGTCGGAATGAAGATCGTGTAGCCGTCGGCGGCTGCGCGCGCGACGTTGTTGGCAGCGAGCGAGCCGTTGACGCCGGGTTGGTTCACGACAACGACCGGCTGCCCGAGAATCGCGCCCATGCTCTCGCCGAACATGAGCGCCACCGCGTGGACGAAGCCGCCCGGCGCGAACGGCACGACGAGCGTGATCGGCTTCGACGGAAAGTCAGCGGCTTGTGCTGCGAAGCTGCCCGCGAGCGCGAGAGCGCCGATCAGTCGGCGCAGGCGAAGTCGAATCGTCGTCATGACACGTCCTTTGCAGTCGAGGGAACGAAAGTCTGGGCGAAGAGGCGCATCCAGTTGCCGTGCATGATCTGCTCGATCTCGTTGTCCGCGAAGCCGCGCCGCGCGAGCTCGCGGATGATGTTCGGAACGCCGGCCGGAGTTTTCACCCACTCCGACCATCCTTCGTGCGGTGCCATCGTCATCTGCTCGGCCGGAGCCTTGTCCCGTGACCACCGCGCGTAGCGCCACCAGGTGCGCACTGCGCCGGTATGGCCAGGACAGTAATCGGTTCCGATCGCCACCGCGTCCACGCCGATCCGATCGACGACCCACGCAACCATATCGCCGAATTCCTCGAGCGTGGTGGCTGCGCCGCGCCTGGTCATGTTCCGGTTCGGCGAGAGTCCGATGACGCCGTGACGCGCCGCCAGCGCCTTCATCGCCTCGGTCGTCTTCTGCCGTCCCGCGCCGTACACGCCGCTGCCGACGTACTCGCGCGGGTTCGCGTGCGTGATTGCAACCGGCACGGCCGAGCGGTCGATCGCCTCGAGCGTGGTCCGCTCGCCGCAGTGCGAGAGGTCGATCAGGATGCCGACGCGGTTCATCTCCTCGATCGCCTTGCGCCCGAACCGCGACGAGATTCCCGAGTCGTGCTCCTCCCAGTACCCCGAACCGATGTAGTTCTGCAGGTTGTAGGTGAGCTGCATGATGCACACGCCGAGATCGCGGAACGTGCCGAAGAGATCGAGGTTGTGCTCGCACGGAGCCGTGTTCTGGAAGCCGAAGACCAACGCGGTGCGTCCCGACGCGCGGATCGCCTCGATCTCGGCAACGCTCGTTGCCTGCGCGACGAGATCGCTGTTCTGGGCGAGGGCGATACGCCATTTGCCAAGCACGCCGAGCGCCTCGTTGGCGTTCTCCCAGACGCACAAGCAGGTATTGACGCAGCCGATGCCGCCGGCGCGGTACTCCTCGAACCAGCGGCGCTCGGGGGTCGGCATCGACAGGCCGTCGACGATCGGATACAGCCGGCCGCCGAACTCGGCTCCTTGCGGGCGGACGACGAAGTCCTCCATTCCTTCTCCTCTTCAAAATACTTTCAAAGGGTCTGCTCCTGCCAGCAGCACCAGAGATTCCTGGTCCTGCGGCACGAGCAGCGCCCGGCCGGCGTCCGCGAGCGCATGAAGCTCGGCCGGCCGGATCGGGATGCCCTCGCGAAACCAGCGGGCGCGCAGGCGATCGAGTCGCTCCGCATCCCATCGGACGTCCCCGATGTCGTTCGCCATCAACGCTGCAAAGACGTCCCGCGGCATCGATCGCGTGCAGATCACTTCATACGCATCGGGCGCGGGAATCGCCATCGGTCCCTTAACGTAAGGAGCGACGACCCGTATGAATGCGGGTAACGCCGTCGCGTTCCCCGCCGCATACCACGGTCCGCGATCGTTGTTGCCGCTCGCGGCGAAACCATGCGACGAGAGGACGATGCCAACCAGACCGCGTCGCGAAGCGCGCAGCACGAGCTCGCGGGTGAGCCAGGAGTCGTCGACATCGGTCACGACAGAAATGCCCAGTCCTTCCTGTAGCGCGTGCGCACAGGCAACGTCGAACGAAGAAGGCGCGTCGACGAGCGGCGACCTTCCGTCGCCCGCACAGTGACGCAGCACAGCGGCGACTGCCTGTTCACCCGTCGCCTGCGCGAACGTCACGAGCGGTGCGGCGTCCTCGGCGATGCCGAGCGGCGCACCGTGGCCTTGCAGCGCCGTCTGCACCATCCGCGTGAGCTCGTTCGGCGCGATGCGCACGACATCCGTTCGCGGCGCTGTTCCGACAACGGCGACAAACTTGAGCGACGCGCTGGGAAGCGGTGCAAGACAGTCGTCACGCGCAGCAGCACTGGGATCGGGAAGCAGCGGAAACGGCCAGTCGCCGTCGCGTCCGTCCGCGACGTCCTCGGCAATCGGCGCGCCCTGCATGAACGTCCCGCGAACCGACTTGGGTAGCGCAGCCTCGAACTTCTCCATGCCGAAGAACGACAGTGCGAAGCGAATCGTCGAAAAGGGCGTGTAGTCGTGCGCGAGCATCTGATGCTGAAGCTCCGCATAGCTCGACCCATGGAGTGACTGCACACGCGCCACGATGTGACGCAGCGCTGGGCGTGCGTGCACGAAGTCCGCAACGCGCATCCCGGCGTCGGCTTTGTCGAGGCAAGACTCGAGCCGCTGGATCTGGAGCACCGTGTCCATCGTTGTTTCTGCCTCGAGCCCCTCCACGCGCCCGCGCAGGCCGCGACGCGTGTCGCGGGGCGCCGACGTCGACCGGTACCAGAAGTAGTGCGCTGCCTTTGCGGATGGAGGAAATCGCAACGCCCAGCCGTAGCTGTCCTCGAGACGCTCGCGCAGCGTGCGCACGTTCATGGCGGGGTCGAGCTCGAAGCGCTCGTCGGCCTCGAAGGCGTCGGCGAAGCGCTCGGCGAGCGCGGGATGCACCTCGATCACGATCGCATGCACGATCTCCGAGGCGTCGATCGACAGATGGGCTTCGGCCCACTCACATAACGATCGCCAGGTCGAAAGTTCGTTGTCGCTTGTGAGCGCTTCCCGCGCTTGCGCGAGCTCGCGCGCAAGACCTTGGGGTGCCGGAAAGACATCGTCACTGTCGCGCGAACCTTCGCTGTGATAGCGAATGGCTTTGTCGAGCAGAGCACGAAACCACTCCCGCGACTCCGATGTCATGGGCGTCGCCTTGGCGTCAGCAAGCGCCCGCTCGTGTGCCAGGCACCACTGGTGCATCAGGTGCGGGTGGTTCGCGACAAACGCGGCGAGACCGGTCGCCGCCGAGTTCCCAAGGCCGATGTAGCGTCGATAGGCCGGAGTCAGCCGCGCCGCATGCGCGCTGCGCGAACGGGCGAGGTGATCGACGAGGTCGAAAACATACTCGCGCAACATGAAGGCGGACGCGAACTGCGCGTGATACGGCCGGCGAAACGGATGATTCGACTCGAATCCCGCCCACGCGCGGGTGCCGAGCTGGCCGTTGCCGATGAACGCGGTCGTCCTCAAGATGTAGCCGATCGGCGCGACGAGCGATAGATCCGGCTGCCGGCCTTGCGCAAGTCGATCGACGACATGATCGAACACGCGCGCGCTTCGGTTGCCGCGGGCGTAGATCAACGTGTCGTAGTCGGCGAAACCCGCGCGCTGTTTCGGAACCTCGCGACGCAGGTGCGCCTCACGCTCAATCGTCCATTCGCCCTGGCAAAGAACGCCCATCGCATCCCAGCTCTGCGCGAAGTTGCGGTCGCTCTTCACCTCCTCGGCAAGCTTCTGCGACACGAGGAAGAAGTGAAACGTCCAGCCGCCGCCCACCAGGCGATAGAGGATCTCGCCGCGACCCTCGCGATCGAGCTCGAAGCGCAGTTTCTCTACGCGATAGCGGTCGCGCACGAGCTCGCGCATCGTCAGCCGGGGGAAGCTCAATGCGTTCGGCACGATTGCGGCGGCGCGCGCCGGACTCATGACCAGGCTCGCGGGACGAAGCGTCACGGCAGTCGTCCCGGATTGTCGACGAAGATCCGCTGCAACAGGTCTTTCGCTACACCCGCGAGCTGCTCGTGCGGGCGGGGGAGCCCCATGTCGAACGGCCAGTCGGATCCGAACAGGATCCGGTCGCGGCCGAACGTCGCGGCAGCGAGCGCAAGCGCCGCCGGGTCGTGCGTGATGCAGTCGACATAGCATCGCGTCAGCGCGACGCGGACTCTCTCGCCTGCCGTGTATGCGCCCGGTCGCTCGGTGTCCTGCCCCCGTGCAAGGCGGCCGGCAACCGCAGCGATCGTGCCGCCACCGTGCGCGAGGCAGAACGTGATACCGGCGTAGCGCTCGAGCACGCCTGACATCGCGAGGTGCGCTGCGGCGATCGCGGTCTCGGTCGGACCGCCGAGCAGATTGGCGAGCGATAACGCGTCGAAGCGCGGATCGCAGCTGCGGCCCGGATGGAGGAACAGGAACGAGGGACCGTTGTCCAGCGCTTCCCATAGCGGAACGTACTCGACGTCCGAGAGCCGTCGCGAGCGTTGCGCATCGCCTGCTGGCATGGCGAAGCGACGGTGGCCGAGCGCGACTGCGTCCCGTGCGATCGCCGCGGCGACGTCGGGATGCTGCACGGGCAGATGGAACATCGCGGCGAGTCGCCGCGGCGCTTGCGCCGTGATGCGCGCGATCGCAGTGTTCAGCGCCCGCGTCCACCGATTCGCCTCGTCCGCATCGAGCGCGACGCGGTAGAGCGTTGGCGGGACGGAGATCCACGCCGTCGCAATGCGCTGCGCATCCATCCAGGCGATGAGCGCGTCGATGTCGTAGAGCTCGCGTTTCGGAAGCTCGGCGCCATCGACGACCAGACGGCCGCGTTCCGACCAGCCGACGCCTGAAAGGCCGGGCACGTCCGCTTCACGCAGCGGAATCACGTGCGCGTGGACGTCGAGTTGAATGCGAGAGCGTTGAGCTTCGGAGTCGGCGCGTGTCACAAGTGCGGTACAGCGCGGCTACAGCACACCCTGCTCACTCAAGAACTTCTGCAACACCGTCAGCCGCACGCCCGCATCGTTGATCTCGAGCATGCTCTGTTTGATTGGCAACGGCAGCGGCAGCAGTTCCGCAAGCCGATAGCCGACCCACGACGCGTCGCCGTAGTCCGCGTCGGCGGGAAAATTCTCGGGGCCGACGCGCGCGGCGATCAGTTCGAGCAGATTCGCGAGCGGCGAATGCGATGTCGCGAGCGGTACGCGTGGCTCGGCCGGGAGCTCGCGAACGTCGCCGACGACGAGGCCCGAGCCTTCGATGACATGTCGCTCGACCTTGAAGCGCGGACCGCCGAGCGTCGCGACGTGCAGGATGCCAAGCTGCGGCATGTCCCAGTTCGTGATTCGCGCCGTCGTGCCGATCGACTCGAACGCGACTTTCGCTTCGCCGGGCTGCGCGACTTCGCTGCCCTGCGTGATCAGAACGACGCCGAACGGCCGCTCGTTCGCGAGACAGTCCTTCGTCATGTCGATGTAACGCTGCTCGAACACCTTGAGCGGCAGCACGCCGCCGGGGAACAGCACGGTGCGCAGTGGAAAGAGCGGAAGCTTCATCGCCAGTGCTGCGAACAGGTCAGTCGGTTCGCTCCGCAGGCGGGGCGACCCGCGCCTCGCCCCAGCGCGCGCCCAAGGCGTGCGGAACGTGCAGATGGTCGAGCACGCGCGCCACGACGAAGTCGATCATGTCGTCGATCGATTGCGGCCTCGTATAGAAGCCGGGCGCAGGCGGCATGATCACGGCGCCCGCGCGCGCGAGCCGCGCCATGTTCTCGAGATGAATGACCGACAGCGGCGTCTCGCGCGGCACCAGGACGAGAGGCTTGCGTTCCTTCAGCATGACGTCGGCGGCACGCTCGATCAGGTTGTCGGCGAGACCGCTCGCGATCGCGCCGAGCGTCCCCATGCTGCACGGGCAGACCGCCATGCCGTCGCCGGGGTCCGAGCCCGAAGCGACCGGGCTCAGCCAGTCCTCGCGGCCGAACACGAACAGCTGTCCATCGCGTGCGCCGAAGCGCTCGGCGAGCATGCGCTGCGCTTCGCGAGGTTGCACAGGCAGCGTCAGGTCGCACTCCTGTTTCGCCACGACCTGCGCCGCAGAGGAGTAAAGCAGATAAACGCGGGTGCCGGCGTCGACGAGGGCCTTCAGGAGCCGCAAGCCAAATGGCATTCCCGAAGCGCCGGTGAACGCAAGCGTGATCGTGCGCATCTGCATCGCTAGGTTGCGCTCGTCACCGACGGCTTCGCCGATGCTGCTTCGTCGATCGTCGCGAACTCACGGTGTCGCTTCAGCACTTGATAGCGATCATTGAACGCGCGCGCGAGCCGCTCGACGAAATAGACCGAGCGGTGGCGACCGCCGGTACAGCCGATCGCGACGGTCAGGTAGTTGCGATTGTCACGCGCGTAATCGGGCAGCCAGCTCGCGACGAACCGATGGACGTCGGCATACATGCGCTCGACCTCGGGCATTCGCTCGAGAAACGCGACGACGGCGGCGTCGCGCCCGGTCAGCGGCGACAGCGCTTTCTCGTAGTGAGGATTGGGCAGGCAGCGCACATCGAACACGAGGTCGGCGTCGAGCGGAACGCCGTGCTTGAAGCCGAACGACTCGAATTGCAGCGTGAGCCGCGCCGGGTCCGCCGCCGCGAGATCCTTGATCCAGTTGCGCAGCGCGGCGGGCGCGACATCGCTCGTATCGAAAGAAATGCCGAGGCCGCGAACCTCCGCAAGGAGCTCGCGCTCGAACTCGATTGCTTCGGTGAGCGTCAGCACGTCGCTCGAGAACGGGTGACGCCGACGCGTTTCCGAGAATCGCTTGACCAGCGTGTCGGTCTTCGCGTCGAGCAGCACGAAGCGAACCGTCGAGCCTTTCGCGCGAAGCGCCGCCATCGCCTCTTCGAGGCCGGGCAATCCGGCGCCGGTCTTCAGATCGAACGTTACCGCGACCCTGTGCTCGTTGGCGAGGTGCAGGTAATCGGCGGTCTCGGCGACCAGCGACAGCGGCAGGTTCGCGACCGGGTAATAGCCCGCATCCTCCAGCGCGCCCAGTGCGACGCTCTTGCCGGAGCCGGATACGCCGCCGATCAGAATGACGTCCATGCGTCGGCAGTCGTCATTCGCGCGACTAGCGAAAGCCGTCGCCATCCGCGTCCATCAGCCGCTGCTGGCGGTCGATGAACTCTTTCGTGCTGTCGATGCCGCGCTGGTTCAGCACGAAGTTGCGCACCGCGGCTTCGACCAGCACGGCGAGGTTGCGACCGGCCGCGACGGGGATCGTGACGCGCCGGATCGGAACGCCGAGCACTTCCTGGAACGTCGCGTCGACCTTGAGCCGATCGAGCTCCGAGAACGTCTCGTGGCCATGATCTTCGAGATGGACGATGAGCCGCAGCAGCTTTCGAGGCCGGATCGCCGTCTCGCCGAAGATCGTGCGAATGTTCAGGATGCCGATGCCGCGCACTTCGAGGAAGTCGCGCAGGACATCGGGACATCGCCCCTCGACCGTGTCCGGCGAGATGCGCGACAGCTCGACGATGTCATCGGCTACGAGACCGTTGCCGCGTGAGATCAACTCGAGCGCGAGCTCGCTCTTTCCGATCGCCGACGCGCCGGTGATCAGCACGCCGAGCTCGAGCACGTCGAGGAACACGCCGTGCAGCGTCGTCGATTCGGCAAGCACGCGCGCGAGGTAGTAGCGGAGCACGTCGACCAGATGCGGCGAGGGTTGCGGCGAAGCGAGGAGCGCGATGTGATTCGCATTGCAGCGCTCGACCAGGTACGGCGGCAACGCCTCGCCGTTGCCGACGATGATCGCGGCCAGCTCGCTCGTGAACAGCCGGTCGATCGACGGCTTGAGCTCGCTTTCGGGCAGCGCCGCAAGGTAGGCGATCTCCGCCGCCCCGAGCGTCTGCATGCGGAACGGATGGATGAAGTTCATGTGCCCGACCTGGCCGATCGTCGGCTTCAGCACCGACTCTCCGGTCAGCACGCGATTGCTGCCCTGTCGGCCGGCGCGCCAAACGAGCCCGAGCTTCTCGCGGTTGTCGGAGAAAAGCCTGTCGACGCTGACTTGGCGCATGCTTGAAGCCCGGCGAAACAAACGCGATGCGTAGGCCGGCCATCGTACCGCGTCGCCGGCCGATTTCGCGGCCGGGCCGACTAGACGCGGGATTCCCAGTCGCGGATCAGCGTGTGCACTTCGCCGGCGTCACGCGCCGCTGCGAGCCGCTCGCGGAACGCCCGCTCGGAAAACATCTGCGCCAGCTCGGAAAGCAGTTGCAGGTGCTGGTCCGTCGCCTGTTCCGGGACGAGCAGCACGAACGCTTGCGAGACGGGCTTGCCGTCGGGCGAATCGAACGGAATCGGCGAGGCGAGACGCACGAAAGCGCCGCGCGCCTCGTCGAGCCCCTTCAACCGTCCGTGAGGAATCGCGATGCCCTGACCCAGGCCCGTCGATCCGAGCTTCTCGCGGGCCGCGAGGCTCGAGACGATCGAACCGCGCGCAATGCCGGTGTCGCGCTCGAACAACGCCGCCGCGGCCTCGAAGAGCCGCGTCTTCGTCGCGGCGTCGAGGTCGAGGACGATGTTGGCGGCAGGGAGCAGGGAAGACAGCACAGCTGGGCGTCAGGCGCGGTCCTCTGAACGCGGTTTCCGGACGTCCGCTCGCATTTCCTTGTGCTTCACGACCATCCGGTCCAGCTTGTCGATCAGCGCATCGATCGCAGCGTACATGTCGGCGTCGACCGCGTGCGCGTGCAGGTCGTTGCCGCTCACGTGGACGTTCGCCTCGGCTTTCTGTTGCAGCTTCTCGACGGTGAGCACGACCGAGACGTCGATGACGTGATCGAAGTGACGCGTGATGCGGTCGAGCTTGCCGGTGACGTAACTGCGCAGCGCCGGCGAGACGTCGACGTGGTGTCCGGTGAGAGTCAGATTCATGTCAGTTATCAGTTATCGGGATCCGGAATCAGGGAAAAACGCGGCGACGGGGTGCGAGCAGCAGGTGTACCTCTGATGGCTTGATGCCCCGATGCCTGATACCTGTCACACCGTTTTGCGCAGGTTCACCGCCGGAATCTGCAGCGCCTCGCGGTATTTCGCGATCGTGCGCCGCGCGACGAGAATGCCCTGCTCGCCGAGCACTTCCGCGATGCGGCTGTCGGTGAGCGGCGTTTTCGGATCCTCGGCGCCGATCAGCTGCTTGATCAACGCGCGTATCGCCGTGGCCGAAGCGGCGCCGCCGGTGTCGGTCGCGACGTGGCTGCCGAAGAAATACTTGAGCTCGTAGGTGCCGCGCGGCGTCAGCATGTACTTCTGCGTCGTGACGCGCGAAATCGTCGACTCGTGCAGGTCGAGCATGTCGGCGATCTCGCGCAGCACCATCGGACGCATCGCGACCTCGCCGTGATCGAAGAAGCGCCGCTGGCGCTCGACGATCGCTTGTGCGACGCGCAGTATCGTCTCGAAGCGTTGCTGCACGTTGCGGATGAGCCACTTCGCCTCCTGCAGCTGTGCTGCGAGCTGCTGATTGCTGGCGTCGCGGTTGCGCGTCAGGATGTCCGCGTAGATGCGGTTGAGCTTGAGCTTCGGCATCGCCGCCTCGTTCAAGCTCGCGACCCATTGCCCGCGCGTCTTCTTCACGACGACATCGGGGACGACGTAATTCGCTTCGGTCTTTGCGAACGACGCGCCGGGCCGGGGGTTCAGGCTCCGCACGAGCTCGCGCACGCCGCGCACGCCGACATCGTCGGTGTGCAGCAGCCGCTTGAGCTTCGTGAAGTCGCGGTTGGCGAGGAGGGCGAGGTGCCCGTCGACAACCCTCAGCGCCTCCATGCGCCATGACGTGCCATCGGGAAGTGTCTTGAGCTGCAGCCGAAGGCACTCGGCGCAATCGCGCGCGCCGACGCCGGCGGGCTCGAAGCTTTGCAGATAGTTGAGCGCAATGCGAAGCTCGTCGAGCTCGACCTCGAGCTCGGCGGGAAACATCTCGGCGATTTCCTCGAGCGACGACGTGAGGTAGCCGTCCTCGTTCAGCGCGTCGATCAGCGCGCCCACGATCTGTCGGTCACGCAACGGCAGGTTGGTGAGCGAAAGCTGCTCGATCAGATGGTCGCGCAGCGTCGATGCCGCGACTTGTTGCGGATAGAAATCATCGTCGTCAGGCGGCGCGCCGCCGCCCCAGTCCGTATCGCCACCGCCGTAATCGGCGACGTCGGAAGGGTCGGCCGCCTGCGTCACATCGAGCGGACGGTCTTCCGGCTCTTCGCTCCCGTCGCTCGCCGATCGATACTCGCTTTCCGGTTCGCTCGAGCGCTCGCGTGTCTGCAGCGGATACTCGACCGGCGATGGCGCCTCGTCGCCTTCCTGCTCTTCCTTCTCCAACAGCGGGTTCTCTTGCAGGATCCGGTCGACCTCGGCGTTGAGCTCGAGCGTCGAGAGTTGCAGCAGGCGGATCGACTGCTGCAGCTGCGGCGTCAGCGTCAGGTGCTGCGACAGCTTGAGCTGCAGCGTTTGTTTCACGAGCAACCGATGAAAAACGCGTCCGCGTTATCCGCTTTACTCACAGTCGGAAATGCTCGCCGAGATAGACCTTTCGCACGGCTTCATTATAGACAATCTCGTCCGGCGTGCCGGATGCGAGGACCCGGCCTTCGTTGATGATGTAAGCCCGATCGCAGATGCCGAGCGTCTCGCGAACGTTGTGGTCGGTGATGAGCACGCCGATGCCCCGTTCCTTCAGGAAGCCGATGATCCGCTGGATGTCGAGCACGGCGATCGGGTCGACGCCGGCGAACGGCTCGTCGAGCAGGATGAAACGCGGCCGCGTCGCGAGGGCCCGCGCGATCTCGCAACGCCGCCGCTCTCCGCCGGAAAGCGACACGGCCGGCGCATCCGCGAGATGCGCGATCGACAAGTCCTCGAGCAGCGCGTCGAGGCGGTTCGCGATCGTGTCGGCGTCGTCTTCCTGCAGCTCGAGGATCGCGCGCACGTTCTCGGCGACGGTGAGCTTGCGGAAGATCGACGCTTCCTGCGGCAGATAGGAGAGTCCGCGCCGTGCGCGCTGATGGATCGGCAATCGCGAGACGTCCTCGCTGTCGAGCTGAATGCGTCCGCCGTCGGCGGCCACGAGCCCGACGATCATGTAGAAGCACGTCGTCTTGCCGGCGCCATTCGGCCCGAGGAGTCCGACGACTTCGCTGCCGTGCACGTCGAGCGAGACGTCGTGCACGACGGTGCGCGACGTGTAACGTTTCTTGAGCTCGGTCGCTTTGAGCGTGCTTGTGCTGACCGGAGCGGGCACTACTTCGCTGCCCCGGACTCGAGCGCCGGCGCGCGCTTGAGCGGCGGACCCGGCGGCGGCTTGGCCGGCGCCGTGGGTTTGGCGTTCTCCTTCGCGCTCGCCTTGTCGTTGTTGGCGCCGTCCTTCGTTTCGCTTTTCGGCTGGATGACGCCGCGCACGCGGGGACCGGGGCCGGCATCGGCCGGGGCGGACGGCGAATCCGGACGTCCCTCCGCGCGGAACAGCTCGGTGCGCGTGTTGTACGAGATGTAGTTGCTGCGGATCTCGTCCTGGCCGCGCTTCAGCAGCGCTCGATCGAAGAGCTCGAGCAGCTCCTTCTCGCCGTCGTAATCCGCGCGCTGCGCAAAGCCTTCCATGAATTCGTCGACGCCGTCGCGCTTCTGCCTGAAAGCGATCGGATTGCCGGTCGCGGTCGCCGTGATCGAGTTGTCAGCGTTCTGCTTGAACACGATCTTGTCGGCGCGGATCGTCATCGTCCCCTGCGTGATGATGACGTTGCCCGACAGGTTGCCGACCTTCGTCTGGTAGTTGAAGTCGCCGGTGTTCGCCGAATAGTTGACGTTCTGCTTCTTGTCGTCGCGCTCGGCCTGCACTTCCCGCGCCGGAATCAACGCGGTGAAGACCAGGATCGGCAGCGCGAACGCGAAGAGCACGCGCGCGCCAAGTCGCGCGGGGCCGTCCCAAGCGACTGATTGCGCGCCCTCGGGGGCCAGCGAAGTGGATGGCAATTGAGGCGAGCGCGGGCGTCTTTTACCCGGCAGGCGAACGTCACGTGAGGGCATGGCTTACTTCGGTGCGGCCAGCGTGCCGCGCACGCCGGTCTTCAGTTGGACGCTCTTCGACCGGTTGTCGAGCACCAGTCCGTTCGCCTGGATTATTCCACGCGGTTCCTCGATCGTCACCGGCAGGTGGGTTTGCGCGCGGTCCTCGCGCGGGATCACGTGGAGGAACTCGGTCGTCAGCGTCATGCGGCCGGCCGGGCCGTCGCTGGCCGCTTGCGCGTCCTCGGCGTCGCGCACTGCGCGCACCTTGCCTTCGAAGTAGGCGTTCTCCCGATCTCCCGACACGCGTCCCTTCTGCGCCTCGACGGTGAAGCGCGGCCGGCCGGGCTGCGCCATGTTCACGCGCGGGACGTCGAACTCGATCGTTCCGTCGTCCGGGTAATGACGTGCGCGCTGGGCGGCGAGCGTCTGCGTCGTATCGCCGTTGGAGTTCAACTCGACGATGCGAACGCCGTCGACGACGAGATCAGGATCATGGCGCATGTTCCCATTGCGACGCGCGCCCGGATCGGCGACCTGCGCGTCGAGCCACCACGTGAGCGCGGCGAGTGCCCCGAGCAGAAAGGCAGGCGCCCACGCCGAGAGGCGGTCGAGCCAGCGACGGCGGCGATCGACCGCCACTTCTACGGTCCTCCCCGTGGCGCCGTGTGGATCGCCTCGGCCGCCTCGAGTCGATCCTGCGCACGCAAGACGAGTTCAGCGACCTCGCGAACTGCACCGGCACCGCCCTCGCGCCGTGTGACGTAATGCGCATGCTTGCGGACCGCGTCCGGCGCATGCGGCATCGTCACGGCCAATCCGCACGCCGCGAGAAGCGGTACGTCGGGCAGATCATCGCCGACGTGCGCGCAGCATTGCGCCGGCATGTCGAGCGATGCGCGCAACGCTTCCCACGCGGCCACCTTGTGCGATGCACCGGTCACGAGATGCTCGACGCCGAGATGCCGCGCGCGATGCCGCACCGACGGCGCGTCGCTTCCGGTGATCCATGCGACGATGACGCCGGCCGACTGCAGCATCTTGATCCCCTGGCCGTCGAGCGCCGAGTAGGCTTTGAACTCGCGACCATCGTCGTCGACGTAGATTCGGCCGTCGGTGAGCACGCCGTCGACGTCGAGCGTCACGAGACGGATCGCCCTGGCGCGGGAGGTGACGTTCTCGACCATCGGATCGCTACACCACGCCCGCGCGGAACAGATCGTGGATGTGCAACGCGCCGATCAGTCGCTCGCCTTCGCCGACGACGAGAAGCACAAGGACCTTCGGCGGTCGCTCCATCAGCTCGACGCAATCGACGGCGAGCCGGTCGGCGGTGATGCGGCGCGGATTGCGCGACATGAAGTCGGCGACGCGCGCATCGCGCAGATCGACGCCGCGCTCGACCGCGCGGCGCAGATCGCCATCAGTGAACACGCCGGCGATGCGGGCGTCCTCGTCGACGATCGCCGTCATGCCCATGCCCTTGCCGCTCATCTCGATGACCGCCTGAGTGAGTGTTGCGCGCAGAGGGACGCGGGGCAATGCGTCGTCGCGCCGCATGACGTCGTCGACGCGCGTCAGCAACCGACGGCCCAGCGCGCCGCCCGGATGCGAGCGCGCGAAATCTTCGGCGGAGAACCCGCGCGCGTCGAGCAGCGCGAGCGCCAGCGCGTCGCCGAGCGCGAGCATGGCGGTCGTGCTGGCCGTCGGCGCAAGGCCGAGCGGACAAGCTTCACCATCGACCGCCGCATCGAGATGAATGTCTGCCGCGCGCGCAAGGGAGGATTGCAGGTTGCCGGTCATTGCGATGATGGTCGCGCCTTGTCGCTTGACGTGAGGCACCAATGAAACGAGTTCGTCGCTGCCGCCGGAGCTCGACAGCATGACGACGACGTCGTCGCGCGTGATCATGCCGAGGTCGCCGTGGCTCGCCTCCGCTCCGTGCATGAAGAAGGCGGGCGTGCCGGTCGACGCGAGCGTCGCCGCGAGCTTGCGCGCGACGTGCCCCGACTTGCCGATGCCCGACACGACGACGCGCCCGCGGCAGTCACGGATGCGCGCGACCGCATCGACGAACGCCGACGAAAGCCGCGGCGCAAGCGCCTCGATCGCCCGGGCTTCGGCGCGCAGCACATCGCGCGCAACCGTCAGAGCCCTCGTTTCAGCACTCAGCATTCAGCTTTCGGCAGTGAGCAAAGGCGGCTACGATCCTAGCATTTGCTGAAAGCTGAAATCTGAATACAGTCCTCATCCTCCTCGCCGCGTCGGTCATCACCGTCGTCGTTTGTCGCCTGGCGCGGCTCCCGCCGATCCTGGGCTACCTCGTCGTCGGACTGGCCGTCGGGCCCCACGCGCTGGGTTGGGTCGACGACACGTCGGCGGCGCGGTCCCTCGCCGAGTTCGGCATCGTGTTCCTTCTGTTCTCGCTCGGTCTCGAGTTCAGCCTGCCACAACTGAAAGCGATGCGGCGCGCGGTGTTCGGCCTGGGCTTGGCGCAGGTCGCGATCACGACAGTCGCCGGAATGATCGCGCTCACGATCGGCGGCTTCGGCTGGCAGGCGGGCCTGGTGCTGGGCGGCGCGCTCGCGATGAGCTCGACGGCGATCGGAACGAAGATGCTGACCGAGCGAGGCGAGCTTTCGTCGCCGCACGGCCGCGACGTCATCGCGATCCTTCTGTTCCAGGACATCGCCGTGATCGCGTTCCTGATCGTGATTCCCGCACTCGGGCGAAGCGGCGCCGACCTGACGATAGCGCTGGCCTATGCCGCGGCGAAGGGCGCCGTTGCGCTCACGTTGATCCTGGGACTGGGACAGCGGCCGCTCCGCGCATGGTTCAACGTCGTCGCACGGCAGCGCAGCCCCGAGCTCTTCATCCTGAACGTGCTCCTGGTGACGCTCGGGCTCGCGATGCTGACCGAGCTGGCCGGGCTCTCGCTCGCGCTCGGCGCGTTCCTCGCCGGCATGCTGATCTCCGAGACCGAATTCCGCATCGCGGTCGAGGAGGACATCAAGCCATTCCGCGACGTGCTGCTCGGCCTCTTCTTCATTACCGTCGGCATGGCGCTCGACCTCGCCGTCGTGCTGGGCAACTGGAATTTCGTTCTGTTGCTGCTCGTCGCACCCGTCGCGTTCAAGCTCATCGTCATTGTCGCACTCGCCCGCGCATTCGGCGCTGCGCTCGCGCCCGCGTTGCGGACGGGAATCTATCTTGCCCAAGCCGGCGAGCTTGCGCTCGTCATGCTCACGCTTGCGAGCGACAACGCGATCCTCGAGCCGGCGCTCGCGCAAGTCGTGCTCGCAGCGATGGTCGTGTCCATGCTGTTGTCGCCGATCCTGATCGAGTTCGCCGAGCCGCTGGTGCGCCGGTTGACCGCCAACGACTGGCTCGCGCGGGCAGCACAGCTCACGACGATCGCATCCACCGCGATGGTGCGTCAGGAGCACGTCCTGATCTGCGGCTACGGCCGCAGCGGGCAGAACCTCGCCCGACTTCTCGAACGGGAGGACATCGGCTTCGTCGCGCTCGACAATGACCCGCAGCGCGTCCGCGAGGCGGCGGTCGGCGGCTCGACGGTTGTCTACGGCGACGCTTCGCGGCGCGAAGCGCTGCTGGCGGCCGGCGTGATGAAGGCGCGCGCCGTCGCGATCACGTTCGCCGACACGCCCACGGCGCTGCGCATCCTGCACCATGTCCATCAGCTGCGTCCCGATTTGCAGGTCATCGTCCGCACGATCGACGATAGCGACATCGAAACGCTGACGAAAGCCGGCGCCACGGAGGTCGTGCCGGAGCTGCTCGAAGGCAGCCTGATGCTCGCCTCGCATGCGTTGCTGCTGCTCGGCGTGCCGCTGAACCGCGTACTCGCGCGCATCCGCACGATCCGCGAGGAGCGCTACAGCCTGTTCCGCGGGTTCTTCCACGGATTGACCGACGCGGCCGATGCCGCGGAGAACCTGCAACCGCGACTCCGTTCGATACTGCTGCCCGAGCGCGCCGCCGCCGTGAACCGCGCGCTGCGCGACCTCGACATGGCGGGTCTCGTCGAAGTGACCGGCGTGCGCCGGCGCGGCAGTCCGTCGCAGCGACCCGGGGCTGATTTCCGCTTCGAAGCGGGCGACGTCGTCGTCCTGCTCGGCCGGCCGCACGAGCTTGCGATCGCTGAAGAGCGTTTGCTGAACGGTTAGCCGCTGACACGAATGCGGCCGCCGGCGACGACCGGCTACAATCGCCGGTTCGCCGATGAACTCCCGTGCATCCCTGAAGCAGCCAAGACCCCGGCCGCGCCGCTTGGCGCTCGATACGCGCGGCGAAATCGCCGTCGAGCTTGCCGACGTCCATTTCGGCTACGACCGCACGCGCCCTGTGCTGCAGGGCGTGACCATGCGCATACCGCGCGGCAAGGTCGTCGCCATCATGGGCGCATCCGGATCCGGCAAGACCACGATCCTGCGCCTGATCGGCGGGTCGCTGCGCCCGCAATCGGGCAAGGTGATCGTTGCCGGTCAGTCCGTGCCGGACCTCGACCGCGACGGGCTCTATGCGATGCGGCGTCGCCTGGGCATGCTGTTCCAGTTCGGCGCGCTGTTCACCGACCTGAGCGTGTTCGACAACGTGGCCTTCCCGCTGCGCGAGCATACCGACCTGCCCGAAGGACTGGTGCGTGACATCGTCCTCATGAAGCTCAATGCCGTCGGCCTGCGCGGCGCGCGCGACCTGATGCCCAGCCAGGTGTCGGGCGGCATGGCCCGGCGCGTCGCGCTCGCCCGCGCCATCGCGCTCGACCCCGACCTCGTGATGTACGACGAACCTTTCGCGGGGCTCGACCCGATTTCGCTCGGCACCGCGGCGCAGCTGATCCGGCGCCTGAACGACACGCTGGGCATCACCAGCATCGTGGTGTCGCACGACCTGGAAGAAACCTTCCACATCGCCGACCAGGTGGTCATCCTGGCGAATGGCCGCGTCGCCGCGCAGGGCACGCCGGCCGAGGTGAAGGGGTCGAGCGACCCGTTGGTGCACCAGTTCGTGCATGCCGAACCAGAAGGCCCGGTGCATTTCCATTACCCCGGTCCAACCGTGGACAAGGACTTC
>DATLNR010000152.1:0-46568 GCA_035536655.1 Casimicrobiaceae bacterium | reverse complement strand
ATCCTTGATCCGGCATAGCTTCGGCCACGGGTCGCCCAGTAACGCGTTCGAAAGAGCCCACGTCCCTCGACCGAGGCGCTTCACTTCGGTCGCGCGATTCGACGTCCACGTCGCCGACGTCGAAGAGCCGGCGATCACGTTGAAGCCGTTGTAACGCGAGCCTTGCTCGAGAATCCGTTCGATGGCTGGCGCTTCGCTCGAATCGGTGAGCATCGAGGGCACGATGCCGCCTCGCGAAGGTGATCGCGGATTATGTACGTTCGGATTGCGGACGTTGGTGAGAAGCGCGAAGCGACCCTGCCGCGTGAGGCCGAGCCAGGTTCCGCCGGCGCGCAGATCGCGGCCGGCCAGCATTCGCTCGGGCCACCATGCGGCCGCGGCCGTCGGACGCGCGTGGTACTCGTCGCGATTCGCGGCGACGACGAGCGGGTAATGCGGGTGCACGCCGAGCGCAACGAGCGCGAGACACATCGGCTAGCGAAGACGCATCACAGCGCGTCGAAGAAACGTTCGAGATTGCGACCCTCCGGCGCGTGCTCCGCCACGCCATGACGCGACACGGCTTGCAGATAGGCTGCCTCGAACGCATCGTGGTCGGCGACGGATTCGTACACTTCCATCCATCTCGGCGGCGACTCCGGGCGCATCAACAGTCGTGCGGTCACGCCGGTCTTCATCGCGATGTCCTGCATCAATCCGTTGACCGCGGCGCGCGCGCTCGCCGCGTCACCGGGGACCTTGTACCAGACGAAATAGTGCGTGGCCATGACAGGCTTCCTCAGGGCTTCATCCTGCCGCGCGGCGGCTGCAGCGGCGGAATCGTGTAGGGCAGCGGCTGCACGCGCGCTTCGGGACCGTCGACGGCACCGATGCGCATCGGACCCTTGTCGACGGCCTCGAGGTGCGCGACGGCGAGAAAGATTGCGCCGCGCTCGCGATCGCGCGCGCTGTTGACGACGGTTCCGCTGGCTTGATCGCCGAAAACAACGCCGTAGAGCCGCGTTCCGGGATCCGGCGCATCGGCGTCGGTCGCAAACGAAAACAGGCGCTCCTTGAGACGGCCCAGGTAATGCGTGCGCGCCACGACTTCCTGTCCCGTATAGCAACCTTTCTTGAAATCGAGCGCGCCGACGACGTCGAGGTTCGCGGTTTGCGCGACGAATCGATCCTGCGTCGCGGCGGTGATCATCGGCACGCCCGAGCGGACGAGGAGCCAGCGCCAGACGTCGTTCCCGGCGGGCGTCGCATGCGGCTCGAGGCGTTGCAGCACCGTTGGCGAAGATCCGCGGGGCGCAACGATGACGACGCGCCCGTCGGGCCAGCGCATGATCGACACGTCATCGACGGCGACGCGGCCGCCGGCATCGGGCACCGAGCCGAACGCCGAGGTCACAGAGTCGACCGCGTCCGGCCCGCCGATGCCGATCAGCGGAGGTTGCTCGGTTTCATCAGCGATCGTGACCTTCGAGCGAAGAACGAACATCGCAAGGCGCTTGCGAACGGCTTGCGCGATGTCGGCGGCGAGGATCGCGTCGTAGGCATCGTCGGCCGAGCGAACGAGAAAAAGGGTGGCGAGCATGCGACCCTTCGGCGAGTTGTACGTCGTCCATTGCCCGTGGCCGACCGGCAGCGCCTTGACGTCGTTCGAGAACTGGCCTTGCAGAAAGGCGGGCGCGTCCGGGCCCCGGATCGCCATCGCCGCGAGATCGGTGTCGACGACGAAAACAGCACCGCGCTCCGCCGCTTGCCACGCCTGTGGCGGCGACTGCGGGACCGTGTCTGGAACGGCTTGGAGAGGGAAAGTCATGCTAAAATCACGAGTTAGCTCGGCGGCGCACCCGTCGGGCCTCGCTCGATGGCCGCCGTGGAGAGGGTTCCTTGAGGTCGCGCGCGAAATCCCGGGATCCCGCGGGTCAGGGTGTTCGGCGAGGAGCCTCGCGTCAAGTGTAGACCGAAGCTTTGATCGCGCCGGATGTCGCCGCAGGGTTCTTCGACCCAACCCTGACAGGAGACAACCGATGTCCGTCACGATGCGTCAGATGCTGGAGGCCGGCGTCCATTTCGGCCACCAGACGCGCTACTGGAACCCGAAGATGGCCGAGTTCATCTTCGGCCAGCGCAACAAGATCCACATCGTCAACCTCGAGCGCACGCTCGAGAAGTACAACGAGGCGATGAAGTACGTCCGCCAGCTCGCCGCCAACCGCGGGACGATCCTGATGGTGGGCACGAAGCGGCAAGCCCGCGAGATCATGGCCGAGGAGGCGCAACGCTGCTCGATGCCGTACGTCGATCATCGCTGGCTCGGCGGAATGCTCACCAATTTCAAGACCGTCAAGGGCTCGATCAAGCGCTTGAAGGACCTCGAGACGATGGCGGGTGACGGCACCTTCGACCGCATGAGCAAGCGCGAGGCACTGTCGCTCAAGCGCGAACTCGGCAAACTTTCCCAGGCGATGGGCGGCATCAAGGGCATGACCGCGCTGCCGGACGCGATGTTCGTCATCGACGTCGGCTTCCACAAGATCGGCGTGACCGAAGCCAAGAAGCTCGGCATCCCCATCGTCGCCGTCGTCGACACCAACCATAACCCCGACGGCATCGCGTACGTGATTCCCGGCAACGATGACTCGAGTCGCGCGATTCGCCTATACGCGCGCGGCGTCGCCGACGCGGTCCTCGAAGGTCGCAGCCAGTCGGTCGTCGAGATCGTGCAATCGGCCGATGAGTTCGTCGAGGAAGCGGCGGCCGCGGCGTGATCGGCTCGCGCGATAACGAAAGGTAGAAATGGCAGACATAGCAGCGAGCACGGTGATGGAGCTGCGCAGTCGCACCGGGCTCGGCATGATGGAGTGCAAGAAGGCGCTGACCGAGGCCGGCGGGGACCTTGCGAGGGCCGAGGAGGTCTTGCGCATTCGCAGCGGGGCGAAGGCATCGAAGGCCGCGAGTCGCGTCGCGGCGGAGGGCGTCGTCGCGGTGTATGTGGCGGATGGTAAGAAGAGCGGCGCGATCGTCGAGGTCAATTGCGAAACCGACTTCGTCGCGAAGAACGAGGACTTTCGCGCGTTCGCGGCCGAACTGGCCCGGCTGGTCGAGAAGCACGACCCAAAGGACGTCGCCGCGCTGGCGCAGGCGAAGCTTGCGTCGGGGGCCACCGTCGAGGAGCGGCGCACGACGCTCGTCCAGAAGATCGGCGAGAACATGTCGGTGCGTCGTTTCGAGCGTCTCGCGGCCAACGGCGTGTTGTCGTCGTATGTCCACGGCGTCCGGATCGGCGTGCTGGTCGATGTGAGCGGCGGCGACGAGGCGCTCGGCAAGGACCTCGCGATGCATATCGCCGCGTCGAAGCCCCTCGCCGTTTCGCGCGAGGGCGTATCGCCGGATCTGATCGATCAGGAGCGGCGCGTTGCCGCGGGCAAGGCCGCCGAGTCGGGGAAGCCGGCCGCGATCGTCGAGAAGATGGTCGAGGGCGCTGTCGCCAAGTATCTGTCCGAGGTCACGCTGCTCGCTCAGCCGTTTGTCAAGGGCGACGGAAAGGAGCCGGTGTCGTCGCTGTTGAAACAGAAAGGCGCGACGGTGAATCGGTTCCTGCTCTACGTCGTCGGTGAGGGGATCGACCGGAAGAAAGAGGATTTCGCGGCCGAAGTGGCGGCGATGACGAAGGCTTGAACGCGTCGTCATGAATCCGCCGACCGCCGCGACGCTCGCTGCCGTTGCGCCCGAGCCGGCTGCGCAGGAAAGCGCGGCTATGAAGCCTGCCTATCGCCGGATCCTGCTCAAGCTGTCCGGCGAAGCGTTGATGGGTGACGACGCGTACGGCATCAATCGCGAGGTCATCGATCGCATCGTGCGCGAAATCGCCGGCGTGCATGCGCTCGGCGTGCAGATCGGCATCGTGATCGGCGGCGGCAACATCTTTCGCGGCGTCGCGCCGGGCGCAGCCGGCATGGACCGTGCAACGGCCGACTACATGGGCATGCTGGCGACGTTGATGAACGCGCTCGCACTGCAGGATGCGCTGCGCGCCGGCGGCGTCGTGTCGCGCGTGCAGTCGGCGCTGCGCATCGACCAGGTCGCCGAGCCGTACATCCGCGGCAAGGCGTTGCGCTACCTCGAAGAGAACAAGGTCGTCATCTTCGCCGCCGGTACCGGCAATCCGTTCTTCACGACCGATACGGCGGCGGCGCTGCGCGGCCGCGAGATGGGCGTCGATGTCGTGCTGAAGGCAACGAAGGTCGATGGCGTGTACACCGCCGATCCGAAGAGGGACGCAGGCGCGCGCCGCTATCCCGACCTGACGTTCGACGAGGCGATCGTCAAGAATCTGAAGGTCATGGACGCGACTGCGCTCGCGCTGTGCCGCGACCAGAACATGCTGCTGAAGGTGTTCTCGATCCAGAAGCCGGGCGCGTTGAAGCGCGTCGTCCTGGGCGAGGACGAGGGCACGCTGGTGCACTGCTGAACGGAGCTCGCGCATGGCGACAGCCGACATCAGGAAGACCGCCGAGCAGAAGATGGCGAAGTCGGTCGAGACGCTGAAGAACGATTATCAGAAGGTCCGCACCGGACGCGCGCACACCGGCCTTCTCGATCATGTGCACGTCGACTATTACGGCTCGACGCTGCCGATCAGCCAATGCGCGAACGTGACGCTCGGCGACGCGCGGACGATCAACGTGCAGCCGTGGGAAAAGAAGATGATCCCGGCGATCGAGAAGGCGATCCGCGACTCCGATCTGGGCCTGAATCCTGCGACGTCGGGTGACGTGGTCCGCGTTCCGATGCCGGCGCTGACCGAAGAGCGACGCAAGGACTTGATCAAGGTGGTCCGGCACGAGGCGGAGAACGCGAAAGTCGCGATCCGCAACATTCGCCGGGACGCGAACGACCAGCTGAAGAAGATGCTGAAGTCGCACGAAGTGTCCGAGGACGACGAGCGACGCGCGCTGGAGGACCTGCAGAAGCTGACCGATCGTTTCGTCGCCGACATCGACCGCGTGCTGGCGACGAAGGAAGCCGATCTGATGACGCATTAGCGACGGGAGACGCCTTGCACACGAGCTCGACGAAGGAGGTTCCGGACGCGCCGGACATTCCGCGCCATGTTGCGATCATCATGGACGGCAACGGGCGCTGGGCGAAGCAGCGCGTGCTGCCGCGCGTGGCCGGCCATCGCAAAGGGGTCGAGACCGTCCGCACGACGATCCGCGCAGCGATCGAACGCGGCGTCGAGTATCTGACGTTGTTCGCATTCTCGAGCGAGAACTGGCGCCGACCAGCCGACGAAGTGTCGATCCTGATGGAGCTGTTCCGGCGTGCACTCGAGCAGGAGGTCGCCAAGCTGCACGAGAACCGTATCCGGCTTCGTGTCGTCGGCGATCTGTCGCGTTTCAACGGCACGCTTCGCGACCTGATTGCGTCCGGGGAGAAGTTGACCGCCACCAATACGCGACTGACGCTGACGATCGCCGCCAACTATGGCGGCCGCTGGGACATCGCGCAGGCGGCGCGCCGTTTCTACACGTCGCGTCGGGAAGCGCTCGAGCCCGATGCGCCGCTCGATCCGGACGCGCTCACGCCGTTCCTCGCAATGGCGTACGCGCCCGAGCCCGACCTCTTCATCCGCACCGGCGGCGAACAGCGAATCTCGAACTTCCTGCTCTGGCAGCTCGCCTACACCGAGTTCTATTTCACCGACTTGCTGTGGCCTGACTTCGACGACCGTGCGCTCGACGCCGCGATGGCGTCGTATCGCAAGCGCGAGCGGCGGTTCGGGCGGACGAGCGAGCAGGTAACAGGTACCCGGGAGGAGGCAACAGAAGAGAAGGGGCAGATCCCCGGGTAACTTCCCGCACACGTCTGTTACCTGACCTCTGTTACCTGTTACCTGAATGCGCACCCGCATTCTCACCGCCGCGATGCTCGCCGCGCTGGTGCTCGCGGCGCTTTTCCTGTTGCCGTCGCGCGGCTGGGCGCTTCTCACCCTGGGATTGATGGGCCTTGCGGCGTACGAATGGACGCGGCTGGTTGGCTTCACGCCGCGTCGGCGCGTCGGCTTCATCGCCGGCATCGTGCTCTTCGGACTCGTCCTTTTGTTCGCGCATCCGGCCGGCATGTCGCCGCGCTGGCCCGACGGCGTCGTGCTCGGCATCTGTCTTGCGGCGGGCATCTTCTGGTTCGTCGTCGCGCCGACGTGGCTCGCGACGCAGTGGTCGGTACGCCACGAGCTCGTCATGGCGCTGGTCGGGTGGCTGGTGCTGATCGGCGCGTGGGTGGCGATCGTAGAGCTCCAGGCGCGTTCGCCGTGGCTGGTGCTCGCTGCGATGGCCGTCGTCTGGATCGCAGATACGGCGGCCTACTTCACCGGACGCAAGCTCGGACGGCGCAAGCTCGCACCGTCGATCAGTCCGAACAAGAGCTGGGAAGGCGTGTGGGGCGGAGTCGCTGCCGTGGCGGTTTACGCGTTGCTGTTGACGCCGTTCGCTGCGGAAGCTGGATACAAGGGGTCGCGCAACGCGCTGACCATCGCGGCATTCGTTCTGCTCTGCGTGGTGCTCGGCGTGATCTCGGTGATCGGCGATCTGTTCGAGTCGATGATGAAGCGTCAGGCCGGCGTCAAGGACAGCGGGGCGCTTCTGCCCGGTCACGGCGGCGTGCTCGATCGGATCGATGCGCTGTTGTCGGCGATGCCGATCGCGGCGATCGCCGCGACGCTGTTCCTGGTCAACGACGCGTGATGCGACGGCTCACGTTGCTTGGCGCAACCGGGTCGATCGGCGATTCGACGCTCGACGTCGTCGTCCGGCATCCCGATCGCTATGCCGTCACGGCGCTTGCAGCGCGCAGCAATTGGCGAAAGCTCGCCGATCGCTGCCGCGTGTTTCGTCCGACGTATGCGGCGGTGCTCGACGTGTCGGCGGCGCGGTCGTTGGCAGGGGCGTTGCAAGGCGCCGGCTTGCCGACGAAAGTGCTGGCGGGCGCCGCAGGCTTGCGCGAAGTGGCGCAATTGCCGGAGGTCGACACTGTCCTCGCCGCAATTGTCGGCGCCGCGGGATTGGAGCCGACGATCGCTGCCGCGCGTGCCGGCAAACGCATTCTGCTCGCGAACAAGGAAGCGCTGGTCATCGGCGGTGCACTGTTCATGGAGGCGGTGCGCGAAGGCGGCGCGACGCTGCTGCCGATCGACAGCGAGCACAACGCGATCTTCCAATGCCTGCCACACGGCTACGATCGCGCGCCGCGCGATGCCGGCATCCGACGCATCCTGCTTACCGCATCCGGTGGGCCGTTCCGCGATACGCCGATCGAGGCGCTCGCTCGCGTCACGCCGGACGAGGCCTGCGCGCATCCGAACTGGTCGATGGGCCGCAAGGTGTCGGTCGACTCCGCGACGATGATGAACAAGGGGCTCGAAGTGATCGAGGCCCACTGGCTGTTCGGCGCACCGCGCGAGGCGATCGACGTCGTCATCCATCGCGAAAGCGTCGTTCACTCGCTCGTCGAGTACGTCGACGGGTCGCTCCTCGCGCAGCTCGGCCATCCCGACATGCGCACGCCGATCGCGCAGGCGCTCGCACACCCGGAACGCATCGATGCCGGCGTGCCGTCGATGGACCTTGCCACGCTCAAGAGCCTGTCGTTCGCTGCGCCCGACTTCGCGCGCTATCCGTGCCTCGCGCTGGGCTACGCTGCGCTCGATCGGGGCGAGTCGGCGCCCGCGCAACTGAACGCCGCGAACGAGATCGCGGTCGAAGCCTTCCTGAACCGCCATATCCGCTTCAACGACATTGCCGATGGTTGCGCACGCGCGCTCGACGCGCTCCCGATCCGCACGGTCGACTCGCTTGAAACCGCACTCGACGTCGACCGCGACGCGCGGCGCATCACGCGGACGATCCTCGGCCTGCCCGACGACGTCGATCCGATGACGCTTGCCGCGTGATGGATATTCTTCTCAAGATCGCGTCGTTCCTCGTCGTCCTCGGCATCCTTGTCGTGTTCCACGAGGCGGGGCACTACGTCGTCGCGCGGCTGTGCAACGTCAAGGTGCTGCGCTTCTCGGTCGGCTTCGGACGCATCCTCTGGTCGAAGCGCATGACGCGCGACAAGACCGAGTTCGCCGTTTCGGCGATCCCTCTGGGCGGTTACGTCAAGATGGCAGACGAGCGCGAAGGCGATCTGTCCCCCGAGGATGCGGCACGCTCGTTCAACCGCGCGAGCGTCGGCAAGCGCATCGCGATCGTTGCCGCCGGACCGGCCGCCAATCTGTTGCTCGCCGTCGTGCTTTACGCAGCGACGTTCATGGCCGGGATTCCCGGCCAGAAGCCTTTCCTTGCCGCGCCGCGTGCTGCCACACCTGCGGCGCAAGCCGGCATTCAGGCCGGCGACGAAGTGATTCGCGTCGGCGGCGTCGCGGTCGAGAGCCTGCAGGAATTGCGCTGGCAATTGCTGAAAGCGTCGGGACGCGACGACATCCGGCTCGTTGTCCGTACGCGCGACGGTCGCGAGGTTCTACGGCCGCTATCGCTCGCCTCGATGAGCGGCAGCGACTGGGAAGGGCCGTTCATGCAGAAGCTCGGTCTGACAGCCGACTTCGGTCCGCCGTTGATCGACGACGCGATCAAGGGGAAGCCCGCCGAGCGCGCGGGATTGCGTTCCGGCGATCGCATCGTCGCAATCGACGGGCAGCCGGTTCGTTCGCCGGGCGACGTTGCCGCGGCGACGAATGCGAAGCCCGGAATGGAAGTGGTGTTTCGCGTCGAGCGGGACAGCGGCTCGTTGTCCGTGCCCGTCGTCACGGAAGTGACCGAATCGGGCGGGCGTCGCATCGGTATCGCGGGCTTGCGGCTGAAGGTCGATCCCGCCGTCGCCGATCGCCTCTCGACGACGGTTCGTTACGGACCGATCCGCGCGCTCGAGGAAGGCGTGCGCAAGACCTGGGAGCTCTCCGTCTTCACGGTGAAGATGCTCGGACGGATCCTGACCGGCGAAGCGTCGCTGAAGAACATCAGCGGCCCGATCACGCTCGCCGACTATGCGGGTCAGTCGGTCGAGGCCGGCGCGCTCGTTTTCGTCAGCTATCTGGCGCTGATCAGCATCAGTCTCGGCGTGCTGAATCTCCTGCCGGTGCCGTTATTGGATGGCGGGCAATTACTGTATTATTTCGCCGAACTTGCGCGAGGCCGGCCGCTATCGGATCGCGCCTTCGAGCTGGGCCAGCGCATCGGAATGGCCGTGCTCGCCGCGCTGATGGCTCTGGCGCTCTTCAATGACTTCTCCCGATTGCTGTAACCGATGCGAAACGTGTCCGAGGGTGCAGTGGATGCCGTACAGTCCGCATCGCACGTTTTGCATCGGGAGAAAGTCAGGCGGATCGCCTAGGGGCGGCCCGTCGGCGTTTCGCCAGTAACTACACGAACAACGAGCGACCCCGCGACCCTGTGCACCTTTCATTCGCTCTGCCCTTTGCGCGACTGATTGCCGCTGTCGCCCTCGTTTCTCTCGCATTCACGCCGCTTCCGGCGCGCGCGTTCGATCCGTTCATCGTCAAGGACATCCGCGTCGAAGGCGCGCAGCGCACTGAAGCGGGCACGGTGTTCAGCTACCTGCCGATCAAGGTCGGCGAGCGCATCGACGACGAGCGCGCGTCGCAGGCGGTGAAGGCGCTGTATGCGACGGGCTTCTTTCGCGACGTGCGTCTCGAACGGCAGGGCGATGTGCTGATCGTTTCGGTGCAGGAGCGGCCGACGATCAGCTCGATCACGTTCGTCGGCAACAAGGAGTTCGACACCGACACGGTGAAGAAGGCGTTGCGCGACATCGGCCTTGCCGAAGCCCGCATCTTCGACCGCTCGGCGCTCGAGCGCGCCGAGCAGGAGCTGAAGCGCCAGTACATCACGCGCGGTCTCTATAGCTCGCGCGTGCAGACGACGGTCACGCCGCAGGAGCGCAACCGCGTGGCGGTCAACTTCACGATCGACGAAGGGCCGGCCACGCGCATCCAGCGCATCAACATCATCGGCAACCGGGCCTTCAGCGAGTCGCAGCTCCTGAGCGAGATCACGCTGACGACGCCCGGCTGGCTGACCTGGTACACGAAGAACGACCAGTACAGCAAGCAGAAGCTCACCGCCGACCTCGAGACGCTGCGCAGCTTCTATCAGGACCGCGGCCACCTCGAGTTCAACGTCGAGTCGACGCAGGTCTCGATCTCGCCGGATCGCGAGAACATCACGATCACGATCAACATCAACGAGGGACCGCTGTACAAGGTCGGCGACGTGCGTCTTGCCGGCGACCTGTTGATCAACGAGAGCGAGCTGCGGCAGTTGATCCGCGTGAAGCCGGGAGAGACGTTCTCGCGCGCGCGATTGCAGGCGTCGGCGAAGGACATCAGCGACCGGCTCGGCGCCGAAGGGTATGCGTTCGCGAACGTCAACGCGGTTCCGGAAATCGACCGCGTGAAGAACCAAGCAACGTTCACGTTCTTCATCGATCCGGGCCGCCGCGTCTACGTTCGCAAGGTCAACATCAGCGGCAACACGCGCACGCGCGACGAGGTGATCCGGCGCGAAGTGCGGCAGCTCGAAGGCGCTTGGTACGACGGCCCGCGCATCGAGCGATCGAAGGTGCGGATCCGACGGCTCGGCTACTTCGAGCCCGAAATCAACATCGAAACGCCGCCGGTGCCTGGATCGCCGGATCAGATCGACCTCGAGATCGCGGTCACCGAGAAGACGACGGGGAACCTCCTTGCCGGCGTCGGTTACTCGTCCTCCGACGGCGTCGTGTTCAGCGCGTCGGTGTCGCAGCAGAACGTGTTCGGCTCGGGCAATGCGCTCGCGTTCTCGGTCAACACAAGCAAGATCAACCGAACCTATGCGTTCACGCTGACCCAGCCGTACTGGACCGTCGACGGCATCTCGCGCACGATCGAGCTGTACCAGCGCAAGACCGACCCGACAGGACTTGCGATCTCGCAATACGCGTCGGATACGCTCGGCGGCGCGCTCGGATTCGGCGTGCCGGTCACCGAGACTGACATGATCAACTTCGGCTTTCGTGTCGAGCGCAGCGACCTGACGCTGTTCGCCGACAGCCCGCCGGTGTACTTCGAGTTCATCGATCAGTTCGGCAATCCGAACTGGAGCCTCGTCGCGACCGCCGGCTGGGCCCGTGACAGTCGCGACGACATCCTCTATCCTACGCGCGGCCGCCTGCAGAGCCTGCTCGTCGAAGTCGGCATCCCGCCGGGCGACCTCAAGTACTACAAGGCCCAGTACGTTCACCAGTACTTCTGGCCGATCTACGGCAACTTCGTGATGATGCTGCGCGGCGAGCTCGGTTATGGCGACGGCTACGGCGGCAGGCCGCTGCCGTTCTTCCGCGCGCTCTACGCCGGCGGCACCGGATCGGTGCGGGGATTCGAAACGAACTCGTTGGGGCCTCGCGACGAATTCGGCAACGTGCTTGGCGGAAAGCGCAAGATCGTCGGCAACGCCGAGCTGTTCTATCCGATCCTGAAAGGCGACAAGTCGGTGCGCGCGAGCGCGTTCGTCGATCTGGGGCAGATCCATGCGAACGGCGATCAGAAGGACAACGAAGCGTTCCGCTATTCCGCAGGCGTCGGCCTGTCGTGGAATTCGCCGGTCGGTCCGCTGAAGTTCAGCTATGCGGTGCCGCTGAACGAGAAGCCGGGCGATCGCGTTCAGAAATTCCAGTTTCAGGTCGGCTCCGTCTTCTAGTGGCCGGTAACAGCCAAATCGGGAGTGAGGTTGGTTGAGTGGCACCGCCGTCGGATATCTGCCATGACGAGGCGATTCGCGTCGAGCACGCGACGGCGAAGCGCAGCAAGGGCCAATCCCCACGAAGCTTCGCCAACAATGTGTCGGCGCCGATCAGTTCAACTCACCGGACCGTCAGGAACTTCCGAGTTGGCTGTTACTGGCCACTAAACCGCGGGAGACAAGCCTTGGCACGCTTCACGATCTTTCTCGCAGCCGTGGTGATCGCGATCGCTTGCAATACCGTGAGCGCCGCCGACATCATCCGGATCGGCTTCGTCAACACCGAGCGACTGTGGCGCGAAGCGGCGCCGGCGAAGCGCGTGCAGCAGAAGCTCGAGAAAGAGTTTTCGGCGCGTAACGCCGAGCTCGGCAAGCTCGCGAAGCAGGTTCAGGATCTCGAGACGTCGCTCGACAAGGACGGCGCCACGATGCCCGAGGCCGAGCGGCGTCGCAGGGAGCGCGATCTCGCGAACCTGTCGCGCGACCTGCAGCGCGCGCAACGGCAAGCGCGCGAGGACCTGAACGTGCGCCGCAACGAAGAAATGTCGGGGTTGCAGGACCGCGCGAACAAGGTGATCCAGCAGATCGCCGAAGCGGAGAAGTTCGACCTGATCCTGCAGGATCCGGTCGTCTATGCGAGCCAGCGCATCGACATCACCGAGAAGGTGATCAAGGCGCTGGCCAATCAATAGCGGTCGACCGCGCCCGCTCCGCGTAAGCCATGGATCGCGACGCGGGCGAAGGCTTCACGCTGTCAGAGCTGTCTCGTCGCACCGGCGCTCGGCTCGAAGGCGACGGCGCGATGCGCGTGCGCCGTGTGGCGAGCCTTGCCAACGCGTCCGCGGACGCGATTGCGTTCCTCGCCAATCCGAAGTATCGGTCCCAGCTCGAGGACACGCGCGCGGGCGCCGTCGTGCTGAGCGAGCGCGATGCCGGCGCGTGCACGGTAGCGAAGCTCGTCTCTGACAATCCCTACGCGACGTATGCGCGCATCGCGGCGCTGCTGCATCCGTCGGCGAGCCGCACGCCGCGCGTCGACGCGCGAGCGATCGTCGATCCGAGCGCCGACGTCGCGAGCGACGTTGCAATCGCAGCGTACGCGGTCGTCGGGCCGCGAGCGCGTATCGGAACGGGCGCAACGATCGGCGCTGGCTGCGTCATCGGCAATGATGCGTTCATCGGCGAAGCCGCGGTGTTGCACCCGAATGTCGTTGTCTACGAGCGTTGCGAAATCGGCGCACGGACAGTCGTGCATGCCGGTGCGGTGATCGGCGCCGACGGGTTCGGGCTCGCCGACGAAGGCGGGCGCTGGGTTCGCGTGCCGCAACTTGGTCGCGTCGTGCTCGGCGAAGATTGCGAGATCGGCGCGAACACGACGATCGACCGCGGCGCGATCGACGACACGTTGATCGAGGACGACGTCAAGCTCGACAACCAGATCCAGATCGGCCACAACGTGACGATCGGGCGGCACACGGCGATCGCCGCATGCACCGGCATTGCGGGCAGCAGCCACATCGGGCGCAATTGCAGGATCGGCGGCGGGGTGATGATCGCAGGCCACCTCTCGATTCCCGACGGCACGATCATCGGCGGGGCGACGGTGGTCATTGCGACGTTGAAGAAGGCGGGCACGTACACCAGCCTCCTTCCCGCGATGCCGCACCGCGAATGGCAGCATGCGATCGTCGGACTGCGCCATGTCGCCTCGCTCGTCGAGCGCGTGCGGGCGCTCGAGCGGGCGCAACGTGGCAAGGATCGATCGTGATCGCGGGCGAGCTCGACATCGAAGCGATCGTTGCGAAGATGCCGGATCGCTATCCGGATACGCTCGTCGATCGCGTGATCGATTGCGTTCCCGGCAAAAGCATTCGGGGCGTCAAGAACGTGACGATCAACGAACCGTGGTTCCAAGGGCATTTCCCTGGCTATCCGGTGATGCCGGGCGTGCTGATCCTCGAAGCATTGACGCAACTGTCAGCGGTGCTTGCCGTGGCGAGCGGGATCGTCGACGCGCAAGGGGCGCCGGGCGTCGCGTTCGAAGGCATCGATGCATGTCGATTCAAGCGCCAGGTCGTGCCGGGCGACCGGTTGACGCTCGAGGCGGGGTGGCAACCGGGCGATGGTCGCAACGGCCGGTTCAACGTGAGCGCGTTCGTCGACGGTCAGCTCGCTGCCGAGGCCGCGCTGCTTGTGACAGCTCGAAGCTGATGGCCGAACTGCATCCCACGGCGATCGTCGATGCAACGGCCGAGCTCGCGGAGGATGTGAAGGTCGGACCTTACTCGATCATCGGGGCGCGCGTGCGCATCGGCCGCGGCAGCGTCATCGGGCCGCACGTCGTCGTCGGGCCGAACACGACGCTCGGGGCCCGCAATCGCGTGTTCCAGTTCGCGTCGATCGGCGAAGCCCCGCAGGACCGGAAATACGCGGGCGAGCCGACGACGGCGGTGATCGGCGACGACAATCTGTTCCGCGAGTACGTGAGCATCCATTCCGGCACGCCGTACGACCGCGGGGAGACGACGATCGGCAACCAGAACCTGTTTCTCGCCTATTCGCACGTCGCGCACGATTGCATCGTCGGCAACCACACGACGTGGTCGAACAATGCGCAGATCGCCGGGCACGTCGTCATCGACGACTGGGTTGTCCTCGGCGCGTTCTGCGGCATCCACCAATACTGCCGTGTCGGCGCGCACGCGATGCTTGGCGCCTTCTCCGTCGTGCTGCAGGACGTGCCGCCGTTCCTGATCGTGCAGGGCTATCCCGCCCAACCGAAGGGCATCAATGGCGAAGGGCTGAAGCGGCGCAACTTTTCATCGGACGACATTCTTGCCGTGCGACGCGCTTACAAGACGCTTTACCGGAAGGGCCTTACGCTCGACGATGCCACAGCGGCACTGAAGCGCGCCGCCGAAGACTCGCCGGTCGTCGCGCCGTTCGTCGACTTCCTCGCTTCGTCGCGGCGCGGCATCCTTCGGTAGTCCGATGCAAAAGGCGTTCGCAGGTGCGGTGCAACGTGAATCTTCCACGTTGCGCCTTTTGCATCGGGTCAAGTGTCAGCGCGAGCGCCTTCGGACGGCTGGCCTCCTTGGGCGATCTTGGTCATGGAGAACGCACGAGTCGGCCATCTCGTGTCGACTCACGACGCCGCGATCCCCACGCAACGGCGCGTGGGGCCCGTCGCCGGCTGCTCGCGCCACGCCACGTCGGCGCCCGCCGGTAACAACAGAGAACAACACGACCGTGCGCCGAAGCTCGGCACCCTGCGTCCCCCCTGCTTTGCCGACGTGATGTTCCGCAAGGCCAAGCCGGAAGCGTCGCCGCGCGGCCCGCTGATCGGGATCGTTGCGGGAGAAGCGTCCGGCGATGCGTTGGGTGCGACGCTGATCCGTGCGATGCGTCGTCGCCATCCGCACGTGCGCTTTGCCGGCATCGCAGGGCCGCGGATGCAGGCCGAGGGCTGTGAGTCGTGGTATCCGCTCGAGCAGTTGGCGGTTCGCGGCCTGGTCGAGGTGCTGCGGCACATTCCCGAATTGTGGCGGCTGCGGCGCGGCCTCTACAAACGCCTGCTGCGCGAACGCGTGCCCCTGTTCATCGGCGTCGATGCGCCGGACTTCAACCTCGGCCTCGAAGCGAAGCTCAAGCGGCGCGGCGTGCGCACCGTGCACTTCGTGAGTCCGCAAGTGTGGGCATGGCGCGCGGAGCGGATCGCCGGCATCGGACGCGCGACGCATCGCGTCCTCGCGCTGTTCCCGTTCGAGACCGGCCTCTACGACGAGGCGCGCGTGCCCGTCACTTACGTCGGGCATCCGCTTGCCGCCAGTGCGGCCACGGCAGCGACGCGACGCGAGATGCGCGGGCGCTTCCTGCTGCGACCCGCGACACCGGTGTTCGCGTTGCTGCCGGGGTCGCGGCTGTCCGAGATCGACATGCACGCGGAGACCGTGCTGCGAACCGCGGCGCTGATCCACGACGCTCGACCCGACGCGCAATTTCTCGTGCCGCTGGTGACGCGGGCCACGCGCGAGCGGTTCGACGAGTTCCGCTACCGGCTCGACCTCGCAGCGTTACCGATTTCGATGCTCTATGGACACGCAGAGGAGGCGTTGCGCGTGGCGGACGTCGCGCTCGTCTCGTCGGGCACGGCGACGCTGCAAGCGGCGCTTGCCCGTTGTCCGCACGTCATCTTCTATCGCGTCACGCGCCTCACCGCGTGGATTCTCCGGCGCAAGTTGACGCTGCCATGGGTCGGATTGCCGAACGTGCTGGCCGGACGGTTCATCGTTCCCGAATTCCTGCAGGACGATGCGACGCCGCGAAATCTCGCGCAGGCGACGCTCAACCTGTACGATGACGCGGTGACGAGAAAGAAGCTCGAAGCGGTATTCGGCGATCTTTCGAAATCGCTTTGCGTCGACACCGGCGAGCTTGCCGCGGACGCCTTGACCAACGAGCTGCGCGCTGCGAAAGTGGCGGTGTGAATCGCGTCGTGCTGGTCGCGGGCATCGACGAAGCGGGAAGAGGGCCGCTCGCCGGTCCCGTCGTCGCCGCGGCCGTCATCCTCGATCCGAAGCGTCCGGTTCGCGGCATCGCCGATTCGAAGCTCCTGACGCCCGAGCGCCGTGAGGAGCTTGCGATCAAGATTCGTGCGCGCGCGATCGCATGGGCCACCGGCTCCGCCGACGTGAGCGAGATCGACACGATCAACATCCTTCACGCGACGATGCTCGCGATGTCGCGCGCCGTCGCGGCACTGCCGATCGCGCCGGAGGAAGCGCTCGTCGACGGCAATCGCTGCCCGACACTCGCCTGTCGCGTGCGGGCGATCATCGGCGGCGATCGCGACGTGCGGTCGATCTCCGCGGCGTCGATCATCGCCAAGACGACGCGTGACGCGATGTTGCGCGAGTACGACAAGGTTTATCCGTTGTACGGCTTCGCGCAGCACAAGGGTTACGCGACGCCGGAGCATCTTGCGGCGCTGGATCTGCACGGGCCGTGCCCGATTCACCGGCGATCGTTCGCTCCCGTGGTGCAAAGCGAGCTCGACTTGTCGTGGTAACTGAGGTCGGCCGAAGCCTCAGGCCTCGATCTCCAACTCGCGAAGAACGCGGCACGGATTGCCGGCAGCAAGCACGCCTGCCGGAATGTCGCGCGTGACGACGCTTCCGGCGCCGATGACCGAGCGCTCGGCGATCGTCACGCCCGGGCCGATGATCGCGCCTCCGCCAATCCACACGTCGTCCCCGATCGTGATCGGCTTGCCGAATTCGAGTCCCGACCGGCGCTCGATCGCGGAAAGCGGATGCGTTGCCGTGTAGACCTGGACGAGCGGGGCGAACAGCACGCGCGAACCGATCGTGACCGGCGCGACGTCGAGGATCACGCAGTTGAAATTCATGAACACGTCGTCGCCGAGCGCGATGTTGAAGCCGTAGTCGCAGAAGAACGGCGGCTCGATCGTCAAGCGTTCGCCGCAGCGGACGATGAGCCTGCGAACGCGATTCGCGATCTCGGCGGGCGGAAAGCCGCTTGCGTCGTTCAATGACCTGCAAAGCTTGCGCGCGCGAAGCCGCAGCGCCGTCAGCTCCGCATCACGCGGGTCGTAGAGCTCGCCCGCGACCATCTTGTCGCGCTCGCTAGGCATCGCGAACGACGGCGCGCCGCCGTCGTCTGCAGGTCAAAGAATCCGGTGGAACCAGTACACCGACAGCGCGGCCGCGATCACGGAGAGCAGGGCGCCGATCGCGGCAAAGAGCGCCGACACTTCGGTCTCACGCTTCTCGAGCACCAGCCTCGAGTTCAGGTTCTCGTAGATCTTCTTCAGATCGACCGCGGTGCCGGCGTAGAAGTACTCGCCGTGCGTGATGTTGGCGATCTGCTTCAGCGTTTCCTCGTCGAGCCGCACGCGCATCGACCATCCTTCGAAACCGATGATCTCGCCCTGCGGCGTCCCGACGCCGACGGTGAAGACGCGTACGCCGCGATCTGCCGCCATCTTCGCGGCCTCGATCGAGTCCGGGCCGGTCGTGCGCTGGCCGTCGGTCAGCAGGATGATGACCGCCGAGTTGTACGAGCCGGGCGGCACCGGCTTGTGCGGCGGCTTGTCCTGCTTCTGGTCGATCGCCCAGCTGCGCTGCGAGCGGCCGTAGGTCAGCGCGCCGATGTCGATGCCGGCATCGGGAAAGATCGCGGCCAGCGACACGATGATGCCGCTGCCGATCGCGGTTCCGCGCTGCAGCTGGAAGCGGTCGATGGCGGCGACGATGTCTTCCTTGTTCTGCGTTGGCGTCTGCACGAGCGCTGCGGTGCCCGCGAACGACACGACGCCGATGCGCGCATTGCGCGGCTGCTCGCTGACGAATGTCTTCGCAGCGACTTGCGATGCGGTCAACCGGTTCGGATCGACGTCCGCGGCGCGCATGCTGCCGGATACGTCCATCGCCAGGATGATGGTCTGATACTGCGACGGCAGCGTGAGAACGGCGGTCGGCCGCGCGACGGCGACCAACAACGACGCGAGACCAAGCAGGAACAGGACGGGCGGGACATGCCGCCGCCAACCCGCGCCGCGTCCGAGCGCCTCCTTGACCAGCGAAAGGTTCGCATAGCGGATCGACAGGCGCTTCCGACGACGCAGTAGCCACACGTACAGCAGCGCGAGCAGCGGTACGAGCGCGAGCAGGAAAAGAAACTCAGGCCACAGGAACTTCACGATTCTCTTTCAGATGCGACGGCAATCCGCCTCGCGCGGCGAGCTGGCCGCGGCGCTTGCGCAAGTCGGCGAAGCGAAAGATCGCGTCGGCCAGGTCGTCATCGGTGCAAAGCTCGAGCGTGTCGACCTGCGCGTGCCGAAGCGCCGAACGTACGGCTTCCTCGCGTCGCGCCGCCGCTTCGGCGAAGCGCTTGCGAAACCGCGCATCGTGCGTGTCGACCAGCAGCTGCTCGCCGGTTTCGGCGTCCTGGATCACGACGAGGCCCAGATCCGGCAACTCGCGCTCGAGCGGATCGAACAACCGAACCGCGACAACCTCGTGACGACGCGCAAGGCGCGCGAGCGGAGCGTCCCAGCCGGGCTTGCTCACGAAGTCCGACACGACAAAGACCAGCGACCGGCGCTTCATCATGTCGCCGCCGGCGTGGAAGAACGCCTTCAGGTCGGTTTCGCGCGACTGGTTGCGCGTTTCGCGCGACGTCATCCGGTGCAGCAGGTGCAGCACGTGGCGCCGACCCGCACGCGACGGAATCACCGTGTCGATCTCGTCACCGTAGATCAGCGCGCCAACACGGTTGCCGTGCTTCGTCAGCAGGCGCGCAAGCACGGCAACGAACTCGGCAGCGACCGAGCGCTTCAACACGGCCGACGACCCGAAATCGAGCGACGGCGACAGGTCCAGAAGAAACCACGCGGTGACCTCGCGCTCCTCGTTGTACGTGCGCACGTACGGCTGCTGCATCCGCGCGGTCACGTTCCAGTCGATGTGGCGAACGTCGTCGCTGTACTGGTATTCGCGGAGGTCGGCGAGGTCGAGCCCGAAGCCGCGGAACAACGTCCGGTAGTCGCCATGCAGCATCCCGTCCAGGCGCCGCAGGACGGTCCACTCGAGTCGCCGGAGAATGGCGTCAGCCGTTGGCCGCGATGCGGACATGCTTTTCGAGCGGCTTCTCCGGCGCCGGCACCTTCTGCATGATGCGACGGATCAACTCGTCGGGCGAGAGCGCTTCGGCGAGCGCTTCGTACGACAGCACGAGCCGGTGGCGGAACACATCCGGCACGAGATCGACGACATCTTCAGGAAGCACGTAGTCGCGGTTGCGCAGGAACGCGAGCGCACGCGCGCCTTCGATCAAGTGGATCGGCGCGCGAGGGCTCGCGCCGAACGTGACGAACTTCGCCAAGTCCTTGAGGCCGTGGCGTTCGGGAAAGCGCGTGACGGACGCGAGACGAACCGCGTACTGCATCAGCGATGGATCGACGTACACCGACCGGCACGTGCGCTGCAGCTGCGCAAGCTCCGCGGTCGATGCAACCGGCGCGACCTGGGCAGGATTGCCGGTGACGCGGTCGACGATGACGAACTCCTCTTCCTCGGTCGGATAGCCGACGAGAACCTTCATCATGAAGCGGTCGACCTGCGCCTCGGGCAGCGGATACGTTCCTTCGCTTTCGATCGGATTCTGCGTCGCCATGACGAGGAACGGCTCGGGCACGCGATGCGTTTCGCCGGCGATCGTGACCTGATACTCCTGCATCACTTCGAGCAGCGCGCTCTGCACCTTGGCCGGCGCGCGATTGATCTCGTCGGCGAGCAACAAGTTCGTGAACACCGGTCCGAGCGACGTCGCGAAGTCGCTGGTCTTCTGGTTGTAGATGCGTGTGCCGACGAGGTCCGCCGGCACGAGGTCGGGCGTGAACTGGATGCGACGGAACTGGCCGCGGATCGTGCGCGCGAGCGTCTTCACCGTCAGCGTCTTCGCGAGACCCGGCACGCCTTCGACGAGCAGATGGCCCTGCGCGAGGATCGCGACCAGCACGCGCTCGAGGAAATGATCCTGGCCGACGACGACCTTCTTGACTTCGTAGAGCAGGCGTTCGGGAAGGGCGGCGTCTTGGTGGCGGTCGGTTTCAGTCATAAGGATGCGAACGTATCCGAGATTTGAAGAGTCGATCGCGGGAGCGGAACCCCGCTCTCCGCGATCGCTATAACCTTTTCAAAACGGCGACATGCCGACCGCCGAAGCGGCGTTCTCGATCGGCACGGCGAATCCGATGCCGACGAACACGCGCTGCGACGTGGGATTCAGGATGCCGGTGACGATGCCGACGACTTCGCCGTCCATCGTCGCGAGCGGGCCGCCCGAGTTGCCGGGATTTGCGGCAGCGTCGAATTGGATCAGGTTGGTCAACAGCCGCTTGCCTTCGGGCGAACGGTATTCGCGGCGCAATCCCGACACGACGCCGTACGACACCGACGGGCCGATGCCGAAAGGAAAGCCGACGGCAATCACGCGGTCGCCCGGCAACAGGTCGCTCGTCGAGCGCATCGTCGCCGCTTCGAGGTCGTCGGGGATCGTCTTCGCCTGCAGCACGGCGAGATCGTGCTCCGGATGCATGCCGACGACGGTCGCTTCCGATTCGAGCCCGTCGGAGAACACGACGCCGATTTTCTTTGCGCCGAGCACCACGTGCAGGTTGGTGAGGATGATGCCTTTATCGACGATCACGACACCGGTGCCGACGCCGGTCTCGATCTCGCCCTTGTCCTCCGAATCCGCAAGGTCGCGCACGCGCACGACAGACTTGCGCAGCTTCTCGTAGGCTCGCGCCGCCGGCGACGGAAGCGTTTGCGTTTCGAGCGTGTGCAGCACGGCAGCGTTGATATCTTCCTGCGTCAATACCCGCGCCTGGCGCTGCGTATTCATCTGAAACACGAGCATTGTGACGACGGCGGCGAGCCCGATCCAGAGCAGCGGCCGATCGTAACGGGTGACGAGCGAGCGCATTCGCCCCGGCGGCCGGGGCTCTGCCGGCGACTGCGCGGGAGGTTCGTCCGATTGCGCGGCAGGAGCGCGCTGACGGGAGCTGCTGTAGAGCGGACTGCGTTTCATGCGGTGGCCCTCATTATGCGCGACCGGGAGAGCGGCCGAGCGCGCGGGATAAACAGGCACGCTCAGGCATAGACTACGCTCTAGGTCCATCGGTTGCAAAATCGTCGGGCGCGGCTCGCGGGCCGCGTCCGATAACATTCGTATCCGGCCGACGCACGCGACGGGCGATGGCGAAGCGCCGCCTCCTGCTGCAGGACGAAGCTCGAAAGACATTCCGATGATTCACTGCGTTTTGCACGATCCGAACGACTCGGTCGCCGTTGTCGTCGTCGAGGGCGTGAAGGCCGGCATGCCGCTGACCGGCCTGATCCTCGACGAGAACCGCACGATTGCGCTCGAATGCCGCGAAGACATCCCGATCGGTCACAAGGTCGCCCTGAAGGACATGGCTGTCGGCGACACGGTAATCAAGTACGGCGTCGACATCGGCAAGGTGGTGAAGCCGGTGGCGAAGGGGGCGCATGCGCATGTGCACAACATCAAGACGAAAAGGTGGTAGCTGATATGCAACTGTCCTTCCAAGGCTTCATCCGCGAAAACGGTCGCGCCGGCGTCCGCAACCACGTCATCGTGCTGCCGGTCGACGATCTGTCGAACGCGGCTGCCGAAGCGGTTGCCCACAACATCAAGGGTGCGATGGCAATTCCACATCCCTACGGGCGGCTGCAGTTCGGCGCCGACCTCGAGCTGCACTTTCGAACGCTGATCGGCACCGGGAGCAATCCGAACGTCGCGGCGGTCGTCGTGATCGGCATCGAGGATCAGTGGACGAAGCGCGTCGTCGACGGCATCGCCGCGACCGGCAAGCCCGTCACCGGGTTCGGTATCGAGTTGCACGGCGACCACGACACGATCATGCGCGCGTCCAAGGTGGCGAAGGAGTACGTGCAGTGGGCCAGCGAGAAAGTCCGCGAGGAGTGCGCGCTTTCCGAGCTGTGGGTGTCGACCAAATGCGGCGAATCGGACACGACGTCGGGCTGCGGCGCGAATCCGACGGTCGGCGACGCGTACGACAAGCTCTACGAGGCCGGATGTACGCTGGTGTTCGGCGAAACGACGGAGCTGACCGGTGGCGAGCAGATCGTCGCTGCACGCTGCCGCGACGATCGCGTGCGCGCCGACTTCATGCGCGTGTTCGACCGCTACCAGGACGTCGTCAATCGCCACAAGACGTCTGACCTGTCCGATTCGCAGCCGACGAAGGGCAACATCGCCGGCGGATTGACGACGATCGAGGAGAAAGCGCTCGGCAACATCCAGAAAATCGGTCGCCGCTGCTTGATCGACGGCGTGCTCGACAAGGCCGAGATGCCGACATCGTCGGGACTGTGGTTCATGGACAGCAGCTCGGCGGCCGCGGAAATGGTGACGCTGTGCGCAGCGTCCGGATTCGTCGTGCACTTCTTCCCCACCGGCCAGGGCAACGTGATCGGCAACCCGATCCTGCCGGTGATCAAGATCTGCGCAAACCCGCGCACCGTGCGCACGATGAGCGAGCACATCGACGTCGACACGTCGGGCCTGCTCCAACGCCAGATCACGATGGACCAGGCGGGGGACAAGCTCATCGACATGATGTTCCGCACGGCCAACGGCCGCTTGACCGCCGCCGAGGCGCTCGGTCATCGCGAGTTCGTGCTGACGAGGCTCTACGAGAGCGCTTGAGTACCGCTGACCGCTCGCTCGCACTGCCCGATCTCGCGGCGATCCGGGCCGCTCATGCGCGTATCGCGCCGCACGTGCATCGCACGCCCGTCCTGACGTGTTCGTCGCTGGATGCAGCGGTCGGGGCGCGACTCTTCTTCAAGTGCGAGAACTTTCAGCGCATCGGCGCGTTCAAGGCACGCGGCGCGGTGAATGCCGTGTTTGCGTTGCCCCAGGCGCAAGCAACCCGGGGGGTCGTCACGCATTCGTCGGGCAACCACGGTGCGGCCATCGCTTACGCCGCCGCGCGGCGCGGCGTACGCGCTTGTGTCGTGATGCCCGACTCGGCGCCGCGTATCAAGCAGCACAATGTTCGTTCGCTCGGTGCGACGATCGAGTATTGCGGACCGACGGGTGCTGCTCGTGAAGCGCGTTGCCGCGACGTGCAGCTCGCGACGGGCGCGACGCTCGTGCATCCGTTCGACGACGTCGACGTGATCGCAGGGCAGGGGACCGCGGCGCTCGAACTGCTGGACGAGATTCCCGATCTGGACTGCATCGTTGCGCCGATCGGTGGCGGAGGGCTGCTGTCGGGAACCGCGATCGCCTCGAAAGGCGTTCGACCCGACATCCGCGTCGTCGGGACCGAGCCCGCCAACGCCGACGACGCAGCGCGCGGTTTCCGGTCCGGTGTCGTCGAGCCGGTTGCGTCGACGACGACGATCGCCGACGGCCTGCGTTCGCCGCTCGCGCCGCGCACGCTTCGCGCAATCCGGATGCATGTCGAGGCCGTCGCGACGGCGAGCGAAGCGTCGATCGTCGATGCGATGCGGCTCGTGTGGGAAAGGATGAAGATCATCGTCGAGCCGTCGTGCGCGGTTCCGATCGCGGCGCTACTGGAGCGCACGCTCGCGCTCGACGGCTTGCGCGTCGGCGTGATCCTTTCCGGCGGCAACGTCGATCTCGATCATCTTCCCTGGCAGAAACCGGTTTGAAAACGCCGGAGATCCGCTGTCCGGTCTGCCGCTGGAGGCCGGGCGCGACATCGCGCTGGAACTGCCTGCCGCGCTGCGGGACGATGTGGAACACGTTCGCCACGGGGGGCGTTTGCCCCGGCTGCGGCGTTCGCTGGCATCGGACGCAGTGCCTGGCCTGCGGCGAAGTGTCGCCGCATCGCGACTGGTACAACGATCCCGAGGACGACCCGGCAGCGGGCGAGCGTCGCAACGTCCACGTTCCGACCGAAGCGTAAACGCGGAGACGCAACCCTTGCGAGTTGTCATCAGTGAATTCATGGATGCGCCGGCCGTTGCAACGCTTGCGTCACGGCACGACACGCAGTACGACCCGCAACTCGTCGACCGCGCGGACGCGCTGAAGGCGGCCGTCGTCGACGCCGACGCGATCATCGTGCGCAACCGAACGCAGGTCGACGCTGAACTGATCGCGCTCGCGCAGCGATTGAAGGTCGTCGGCCGGCTCGGCGTGGGCCTCGACAACATCGATGTCGCGACCTGCACGCGTCGAGGGATCGATGTCATCGCCGCGACGGGCGCCAACGCCCTCGCCGTTGCCGAATACGTGATCGGCGTGGCGATGCTCTTGTTGCGCGGTGCCTATGGCGCAACGGCGGATGTTGCCGCAGGTCGCTGGCCGCGCGCTGCGCTTTCGGGCGGTCGCGAGCTTGCCGGCAAGACGCTCGGCATCGTGGGCTTCGGCGGCATCGGCCGGCTGACGGCACGGCTCGCGCGCGGATTGTCGATGCGCGTGATCGGTTTCGACGCGCAGCTTCGCGACAGCGACGATGCGTGGCGCGACGAGCACGTCGAGCCGTCGACGCTCGATCAAGTGTTGACGCGTGCCGATGTTGTCACACTGCACGTGCCGCTGTTGCCCGCAACCCGCCATCTGATCGACGCGCATCGCATCGCCTTGATGAAGCCGGACGCGATCCTGATCAACACGGCACGCGGCGGTGTCGTCGACGAACGCGCCGTTGCGAACGCGTTGCGCGCAGGACGCTTGGGCGGCGCCGCGCTCGACGTTTTCGAGAACGAGCCTCTTGCCGCCGGCTCGCCGCTTGCAGACTGTCCCAATCTGATGCTGACACCGCATATCGCGGGCGTCACGAGCGAGTCGAACGAGCGTGTGTCGGCGATGATCGCCGAGCGCGTGATCGCGTCGCTCGCGCGGACGGGCTGAAGGCACGTGCCCCGATACTCGCTGCATCGACTGACCGAAGTGGCACGTCTCGCCCTCGAGCGGGCTGGCGCCAGCGCGGCGATGGCCGATGCGACGGCGCGGTCTCTCGTCGGCGCGGACGCCCGGGGTCTTGCATCGCATGGCGTCTCCCGCATTCCGCAGTACACAACGCATCTGCGCAACGGTCGAGCGGACGGCCGCGCCCAGCCGCGCATCGTGCAAGAGCGGGGTGGCGCAGCGCTCGTCGATGCGGATTTCGGACTCGCATTCCTGGCTTGCGAGTTCGCCGTCGCGGCGGCGATCGAGCGTGCGAGAGAGTTCGGTGTCGCCTTGGTCGCCGTGACCAACAGCCATCACTTCGGTGCGGCCGCAGGGCATTTGTCGCCGATCGTCGACGTCGGCTTTGTCGGACTCGCATTCGGTAACTCTCCGTCGGCGATGGCGGCGGCCGGCGGTCGGACGCCGTTGTTCGGCACGAATCCCATCGCGGCCGCGTTTCCTCGCCGCGATGCAGGACCGATCGTCGTCGATCTGTCGCTGTCGGAAGTCGCTCGCGGCAAGCTGATGGTCGCCGCGAAGGAAGGAAAGCCGATTCCCACCGGCTGGGCGCTCGACGCGACCGGCACGCCGACGACCGATCCGGCGGCCGGCTTGCTTGGATCGATGATGCCGTCCGGTGGCGCGAAGGGCGCGATGCTCGCGCTCGTCGTCGAGTTGCTGGTGACGTCGCTGACCGGCGCGGCGCTCGGGTTCGAGGCGACGTCGTTCTTCGTCGATGAAGGCAATCGGCCGCGGCTCGGTCAGGCGTTCATCGCCATCGATCCGGATGCGCTTGCCGGTCGCGACGTCTATTTCGAGCGCGTCGAAACGCTGGTCACGGGGATGCTGAGCGACGAAGGCGTCCGATTACCCGGGTCGCGACGCGAGGCGCTGTTTGCGAAGGCAAGCGAAGGAGGAATCGAGATCCCTCAGGCGCTCGCGCAGGAGCTCGAGGCGCTCGCCGCGCGCTAAACGAAGCCCAGGTCCTGCACCGGGAACTTCGCCAAGTTCGGAAATACGCCGGCCAGCCCCGCGCTGTCGACGCCGAACCACTGCGCGAGCGTCGCGCCGTACTGGTCGACCGATGTCGCCGGAATCCAGCGTCCTTCGCGTTCCGCATCGTCCGGTCCTTCGAGGACGAGCGTCGGATAGCGTCCGTAGAAGTCGCCGCCCTTCACCGCGCCGCCGAGCACGAGCTGATGGCCGCCCCATGCGTGATCGGTGCCGGCGCCGGCCGACGGCTTGAACGTGCGCCCGAACTCGGTCAGCGTGAACGTCGTGACCTGGTTTGCGACGCCGAGCGCAACCGTCGTATCGTAGAACGCGCGCAACGCCTGCGCGAGATCGCCCAACAGATCGGCCTGCGTCGCCGCCTGGTTCGAATGCGTGTCGAAGCCGCCGAGCTGGACGAAGAACACCTGCCGCTTCGCGCCGACGGTATTGCGCGCCTCGATCATTTTTGCGACCGCGGCAAGCTGCTGCGCGATCGACGACGTCAAGCTTTCGAAGGCCGGTATCTGGCCGGAAAGAATCGGGTTCACCGAGGCGGAAAGATCGATCGCCTGGCGCGTGATGTCGGACGCCGCTGCGACGAAGGCGTTCTCGCGATCGACATCGAGCAGCGCTTTCAACGCCGCGAGCCGCGCGTTCGAGGGTGCGCTGCCGGTGTAGCCGGCGAGCCCGAACGTGCCGTTCACCGGAACCGAGAGGGGACGCGACGTCGTGCCGGTGACGAACAGCGTCACGCCGCCGGTCGACGTGACGACAGGAAAGCCGTTCGCATTCTGCGGCTGCAACCGGTCGGCGATGCGACCGCCCCAGCCGGTGTTCGACGCCGTCGTCGAGAACGCGGTCTGCCATTGCGTCTGCTGATCGGAGTGGGAATACAGGCTGATCGGTCGCACGCCGGCCTGGTACTGCGCTTTCGTCGTCGGTTGCGTCAGTGTGCCGACGTTGACGGCAAAAGCGAGCTTGCCACTCGAAAACAGCGGATGGATCGGTGCGAGCGACGGATGCACGCCGAACGGTGTCGACGTCGTTTTCGGCTGGATCGGCAACAGCTCGGCCTGCGCGAGCTGCACGCCCGAGGCCTGCGTGCGGACGGCCGCGTACTGCGAATAGCCGGCATTGTCGATCGGCACGAGCGTGTTGTTCGCGTCGTTGCCGCCGAAGAGGAACACGCAGACGAGTGCGCGATAGTCGCCTGCACTCTGCGCATGCGCGGCAAGCGACCACAGGTCGAGGTTTGCTGCGAGCCCGCTCGCCGACAACGCAAGCCCGCGGCGAAGGAATTTGCGTCGGCTCATGGGTGTCGAGGAGCCTCGAAGAGTGTTCATCGCTGCACCTGATATTGCGAGGACGCGGCGACCAGGTAAACCGCCGTGCGCGCGCGGTTCGATGCATCGCTCGCGGGCAGCGCGTTCAACGCAGCCGTGATCGCCGCCTTCGTCGCGGCGCTCATCGTTCCGTGCAGCATCGAGCGGTCGAGCTTCGCCAGCAGCGCAGACGTGTCGCTTGCGACGGCAATCAACGAGTTCCAGTCGAGTTGCGTTCCGGTCGCGCCGAAGACCGTCGGATCCGCCACGAACGTCGGCGTGAACGAGAGCGTCGAGAGCGCGTTGATGCGCTCGAACGTCGACGCCGTGTTCTGAATGCCGAACTCGGGTCCGAGCGACGTCGTCCCCGGCACGACGTAATCGGGCGGATAGTAGTTGAAGACCGACGGCGCGTAGAACAGCTGTTGTCCCATCGGCGGTGTGAGCGCGCGCGGAAGCACGCCGTCGCTTCTTGCACCGAGAAGCCGCAGGACGTTGCTGACGAGCTGCACCGGCTCGCGCAGCTTGCCGTAGCTCGCGTCGAACTTCGCCGGGCCGCGCGCCTCCGGATCGAGCAGGATCGCGCGTACCGTTGCCTTCAGATCGCCGCGCACTCCGCTTCCATTGTTCGCGAATACCGCTGCAACGCGCGCGACATAGCCTGGTGAAGGATCGCCGGTCACGAGCTTCTGGATCAGCTGCTTCGCGATGAACGGCCCGGTGTTCGGGTGGTTGAAGAGGTTGCGAATCGCGAATGCCAGATCCTGCGACATCATCAGGTTCGCCGGTGCGACGGCATCCTGCGTCAGCGTCTTCGCGCCGAAGTCATGCGTCGACGTGCGCTCCTCCATCGGTCCGTCGAAGTACGGCGGGTTGTTCGATCGCGACGGCACGCCGGGCGTCGACGGATAGGTCCAGCCGGTCAGCGCACGCGAGAAGCCGAGGATCTCGGCCTGCTCGTAGCTCGCAATCGTGCGGCCCTGCGCATCGAGGAGCGGCGTTCCGTCCGACTTGAGTTCGATCGTGCCGATAGAGAACAGCTGCAGGAGCTCGCGCGCATAGTTCTCGTTCGGCTGCGTGCCGGTGACGGGATTCGCCTTTGCGTTATTCGCCATGTCCAGATAGCGGCCCATTACCGGCGAAAGCGTCACGTCGGTCAAGAGCTGCGCGAAGTTGCCGAACGCTCGGTCGGCGAGCATTTGCTGATAACGCTGCATGCCGTATGCGAGCCCGACCTCGAACCCCGACGTGACAAGGATCTGCGACAGGGCGAAGGCAACGCGCTGGCGAAGCTGGTCGGGTGCCGAAAGCGCCTTGACGAAGAACTCGCGCTGCAGCGGGAACAGCGTGTAGTTGTCGCGCTGGCAGTAGCTGTTGGCCGTGAGCGGCGGCGTGCGATTGTTGACGCACGTAGCCGGCCTCTGCGTCGACACCGGAGCGAACGATGTGTAGCGCGTCGACGGCATGGCGAGCTGCGCGTCGACGAAACCGGCCGTGCCCTTCGCGCGCACTTCCGCGATCAGGGCGTCGGTCGGCCCGAACGTGGCCTGCTCGAGAAGTCGAACCGCGTCCGCGTCGAGCTCGGCGGCACCGAGCGGCGCACACATGACGGCGCCCTCGAGCGTCGACGACGAGGCCATCTTCGCGTGGACCGTGAGGTCCGGCACAAAGCGATGGTTCGACGCGCGGACATTCGGTCCCGGATAGAAACTCCGATAGATCGATTGCGTTGCATCCGGACAGCCGTTCGCGCCGGGCACTTGGATGAAGAACGCAATCGCTTCGTACTTCCAGTTCGGGTTCGACTTGACGAGCTCGCACTCGGTCGCGTTGGCCGTATAGAAATGCGAGTCCGGTCCGCGACCCGGCGTGCCGAAGAAGCGGCAGACGGGCAGCGCGCCCGGTTGCTCGCCATCGTTCGCGAATGCGCGAAACGTCACGCCGGTGCGCTTCCATCCGGGGACCAGCGTCCCCGCGTCGAGCATCGCGGCCTCGGCTGCGTCGGCCGTCAGGAAGTAGTGGGTGTTGGCCGCGTTGTAGAACTCGATAGCGGTGGTCGTCGGTTCGGCGGCGCCGGCGGTCGAGGCGGCGGCAGCGAGAACGAATGCGGCGGCATGGCCTGCCGCGACGCTCGAACGACTCGCAATTGGCTTGACGGTGCGCTCCCTGCCGACGACGCGCCTCACTGCGAGCGCGAGCGGACAAGCGCTACGTTACGCTCGATGCAATGGCGAGCGCTGTAAAGCTTTGTAACCGTCGATGTCCCGGGCGGGAACCATGTCGCGCACAACCGCCCGGGCGAACTTCGAAGCTGCTACCGGCCGACGATGCGGAATTCCGCCTCGCAGCCGCGATCGACCCAGATGCCCTCGCGCGTGACGCCCCACGTCTGTCCCTGGATGCACGGCGCCTGCGAGATTTGCCGCACGAGTTGCGCATCGCGCACGCGGCCGGTCGGGCAGAGGTTGTATTGGTACTCGCGGCTCTCGCAGACGACGTGGCCAGCGCCGCTCGGCACTTGCCCCGGTCGAGACGCGGTCCGCACCTCGAAGTCGCCTTCGCAGCCGCCCGACACCCAGATCCCGTTGGATCGCCATCCCCAGTTGCGGCCCTCCACGCACGGCGTCCGCGACTTCTGCCGCACCAGGTTCGCACTGACGATGTTGAAGTCGGTGTTGCAGAAGTCCTGCTGGTAGTTCCGGCTCTCGCAGGTGATCACGTTGCCTCCCGGGCGGACCACGGGCGGCTCCGGCCGAAAGCTTTGGTACTCGAAAAGCCCCTCGCAACCGTTGGACACCCAGACGCCGCGACGGTCGTAACCCCAGCTGCGGCCTTCGACGCAGGCCGAGCGCGAGCGTTGCTCGACGAGCCGCGCGCGCGTGACGCCATCGGGCGTACCGCAGAACTGGTACTGGTAGTCGCGGCTCTCGCACTGGATGACCGCCTGTGCGCTTGCCGTCTCGCTTCCGAGCAGGAGCAACGCCCCGACGATCGGGGCAAGGGTCCAACGTTTCATAGCGATCTCCATAAACAATGTAGTTGCGATGCTAGATCCGCTGTTAACGAATGAACAGCCGGAAGCGTCCGTCAGCGAATCACTCGATAGCATCTCAGTCTTGCACCTACAAACATCGAGCGTGGGCTCGTTTCGGCAGCTTTTCGCACGTCGTAGATGCGAGCGCCGCGAACGTCGCTCGTTTCGTCCAGTTACCGGCGGTGCCTCAGTGGGCAAATGAGGGGGCCGTCTCGAGGCGCACCGCCCTGACTTCGTCCCGATGCAAAACGTGCGACGCCGACGTTACGTCATCCACTGCACCCGGGGACGCCTCTTGCATCGGTCTGCTAGAACGGCGGGACCGACGCAAGCGCCTCGCGCAACGGGTTGAAGATGCCCGGCGCTGCCGCGATCAGGTCGTTGCCGCGGATGAAATCCGGACTGCCGGCGAAATCGCCGACGCGGCCGCCGGCTTCAGCCACCAGCAATGCGCCGGCCGCGATATCGAACATTCCGGCGCTCATCGCAAAGAATCCATCCAGCCGGCCGGCCGCCACGTAAGCGAGGTCGAGCGCTGCCGATCCAGAGCGACGCAGCGTGGAGCGCGCGGCCAGCGTGTTGAACATCGGCAGGAAACGAGGCAGCTTCGGGCTTTTTCGCGTCGGCACGACGGTGCCGATCAGCGCATCCTGCATTCGCGTGCATGCCGACGTGCGAATCGGCGCCGTGTTGAGCTGCGCGCCGTGGCCCTTGACCGCCGTGAACAGCTCGTCATGAACCGAATCGAGGATGACCGCGTGCGAGAGCATGTTGTCGCGCGACAACGCGATCGAAATCGCGTAATGCGGATAGCCGTGCACGAAATTCATCGTGCCGTCGAGCGAATCGACGATCCACCGGCGCGCGGCGTCGGCTTTCGGGTTCGCGTCGCTCGCGTCGCCGACGACCGCGTCGTCGGGAAACGCCGCATGAATCGTGGCGACGACCGCCTGCATGGCTTCGGCACTCGCGTTCGTGACGATCTCGCCGTGTTCGCGCGAGAACGTCGGCAGGCGTTTGAGGTCGCGCGAGGCGTCGCCGATGACGGCACCAGCGCGGCGCGCGGCGCGAACCGCGACGGCAAGCAGCGGGTCGGCAAGCTGGGTCATGGTCGTGCGAATTCTAATCCGCGTTGCCCGCCTGGCGAGCGTCGCGGCCGCCGAGGCGGAAACGTTCGACGTAGCGGCGGTCGATCCGGTCCTTCAGCCTCCATGCCCATCGCCCTTCGGCGCTCAGGAACCCATAGGACAGCACCGCGTTCTTCTCGCCGGTCGAAATGAGCGCGAGCGAGCGCTTCGGCGCCCGGAATGGAACGAGCGCACGGCCGTCGAGCATTCGACGCAGATTCTCGGCAAGGATGGGCGCCTGTCGTACCGCATACACCCCCGAACGCGGGTAGGAACGCCGTTCCGCGCTCGCGCAGTCGCCGGCGGCGAACACGAACGGATGCGACACCGACCGAAGCGTGTCGTCGACGCGCACGAACCCGTGGGCGTCGCAGGCCAGACCGCTTGCCGCGAGCCATGGCGGCGAAGCTGCGCCCGTCGCGAGGATCGTCAGGTCCGAAGCGATGCGGCGGCCGCTTTCGAGCGTGATCGCGTCCGCCGTGATCTCGTCGACGCGGCTTCCCCGCCAGACGACGACCTCTTTCGCCCGCAACGTCCGCTCGATCCTCTGGCGCACCGAATCGAAGTACTGCGGGAGAAGCTGCGCCGTGTCGCTGACCAGCGAGAATGAAGTTTCGCGGGTCGCAGCGCGAAGGCGATGCTCCATCGCGAGCAGCATCTCCACGCCCGCCGCGCCGCCGCCGATCACGCTGAGTTGATGCAGTCCGCGACGCGGGATCTTGTCGACGGCATTTTTCCAGCGATCGACGAAGCGTTCGATCGGCCTGAGCGCGATGGCATGTTCGGCGCCGCGGATCCGCGGGTCGATCGTCGCGCCGACGTCGAGCGAGCAGACATCGAACGGCTGGCGCGTGCCGTCGTCAAGATGGGCAACACGTCCGTTCAGGTCGAGCTCGGCGACGTGCGCCTCGACGCGGCGTACATTTGCGGCGGCCGCGACCGGCGCCAGCGCAATCGCGATATCCGCCGCTTCGTAGTGACCGGCGACGGCGCCCGGAAGCATGCCGGAATAGACGGCGTGCGCGAATGGCGAAACCAGCGTCGAGACGATTCTTGCGTCGGGTCGCTCCGCCAGACTGCGCAGAACCGTCAGATGCACATGGCCGGCGCCGGCGAGCAGGACGCGCACGCGCGGCGCGCTCAAGCGACGTTGACGCCGATCATCATTCCCTGATCCTCGTCCTCGAGGTCGTGGCAATGGAACATGGAGACCTGCGGGCCTCGAAAACGGCATCGCGAAGTCGATCGCGAGCCGCACGGTTTCGCCGCGCCAGACCGGCACGGTGCGCAGACCGAGGTCGGGCGGCACGCGACCGCACCCATCGATCGCCTGCGCGCGGCAATCCCTCGCAGCGCGTCGCGACGCTCGAGCTGCACGATTGTGATCTTTCGAAAGCGGCGCCGCGGATCGACCATGCGCCGATTCAGGACGGTGTGCGCAATTTTACGACGGTTCGGTCGATGCTGCAGAGATGCGCGCATGGCACCGCGTGTTATCGTCAGTCGCGCCGGGCCGCGCCAGGCGACCGACTGCTCCCTCTCGGGGGCCGAGCAACGCGAGCGTGGAGGTCGTTCATCTGGTGGCGTATCCGGCGAGCGCGATGATGAATGGACTGCACCGATTCGGAACGACCGTGCTCTTGGCGACGATCGTCGCATCGCGCGCGTTCGCGCAGGAACCGCCTGCGACCGTCGTTTTCGATCCCATCGTCGTGACGGCGACGCGCCACGCGGCGCGCGCATTCGACGTCCCCGCGTCGATCGACATCATCGAAGGCGATGTCATTCGCGACGGTCAGCCAGCGATCAACTTGTCGGAGACGCTGGTGCGGGTGCCCGGCGTGTTTGCAGCGAACCGGCAGAACTACGCGCAGGACCTGCAGATCAGCTCGCGCGGATTCGGCGCGCGCGCGGCGTTCGGGGTACGCGGCGTGCGGCTCTATCAGGACGGCATTCCGGTGACCATGCCCGACGGGCAGGGGCAAACGGGCAGCTTCAACTTGTTATCGACCCAGCGGATTGAAGTCCTCCGCGGTCCGTTCTCGACGCTCTACGGCAACGCATCCGGCGGCGTCATCGCCGTGTTCAGCGAAGAAGGTGTCATGCCAGCAATCGCGACGGTGAGCGGTGGTGCCGGCAGCTACGACCAGTGGACGGCAGGATCGAGGTTGCGAGGCGCCATTGGAAACCTCCGCTATGTCGTCGCCGGCAGCGAGTTCCAGACCGATGGCTTTCGCGAGCACTCGTCGGCCCGCCGCGATCTGGTGAATGTCAAGCTAAGCTACGCGCCGAGCCAAGCGACCCGCATTGTGGTTATCGCAAGCTCTCAATACCAGCCCGAAACGCAGGATCCGCTGGGACTCACCCGCGCCCAGTGGGAGGCCGATCCGCGGCAGGCCGACGCGGCCGCATCGCTCTTCGATACACGCAAGACGATTCAGCAACTGCAGGGCGGCGCTGCCGTCGAGCACCGGGTGGGCGACGCGACGCTTGCGGCGACCGGCTATGCGGGGCGCCGGCGTGTCCGGCAGTACCTGGGCTTCTCCGGTGTCGGCGCAACGTCATCCGGTGGCGTCGTCGATCTCGATCGCGATTTCGGCGGTGTTGGCGCACGCATCACGTGGCGAACGGCGATCGCGAGCCAGCCGTTGACGTTGACGGCGGGCGCGGACTTCGATCGCATGCGCGAGCGACGTCGTGGATTCGTCAACCAGAACGGCGCGCTCGGCGAATTGCGGCGCGACGAAGACGACATCGTGCGCAGCCAGGATGCGTATGCGCAGGCGGAATGGCGACCGCTTCCGCCGTTTGCATTGACGCTCGGGCTGCGGTCGAGCGTCGTGCGTTACGAGTCGAACGACGACTATGTCAACGCGGTCAATCCGGACGACAGCGGGTCACGGCGCTTTGGCAACACGAGCCCGGTCGTCGGCGCCGTGTACAGCGTCTTGCCGGATGTAAACTTGTATGCGAGCTACGGGCGAGGCTTCGAGACGCCGACGTTCGCGGAGCTTGCCTACAACCGAACCGGGCCAGGACTCAATTTCGCACTCGATGCGGCCCGCAGCCGCGCGTACGAGGTCGGCGCGAAAGCGCGCATCGGGCGAGCGCATCGGCTCAACGTCGCGCTGTATCGCATCGACACCCACGACGAAATCGTGACTGACGTCGCGGTTGGCGGGCGCACGACGTTTCGCAACGCGAGCCGGACGCGCCGCGAAGGCGCCGAACTGGTCTGGGACGGTGCGTTGCCGATGGCGTTGCATGCCCACGTCGCGCTGTCGTGGATCCGCGCCGAGTTCACCGATGCCTTTGCAACGGGGACGCCGCCGCAGCCCGTGCAGGCCGGCAATCGGCTGCCAGGCGTTCCCGCTACACAGGCTTACGGCGAGCTGGCTTGGCGCCCCGCCGACGCCAGTGGCTTCAATGCAGCGGCGGAGGTGCAGCATGTCGCGAAGCTCCATGTCAACGATCGCAACAGCGACGCGGCGCCTGCCTACACCATCGCCAACGTTCGTTTCGGTATCGAGCGACAGGTCGGGCGAAGCAAGCTGGCCGCCTTTCTTCGCGTAAACAATGTCTTCGATCGCCAGTATGTCGGCTCGGTCATCGTCGGCGATGCCAATGGCCGCTTCTTCGAGCCCGCGCCGGGCCGCAACGTGTTCGTGGGCGCAACCGTCGACATCTTGCTTTGACCGCTGCGCAATCGCGCACCGCTTGCTGCGGCCGGTGCATCGTGCGAAGCTAATTAGCTCGGCGGCGCGCCCGAGCGGCTCAGAACGCTCAAGCGCCGCATCGATCCCGACAACAGGAGGAGAAAACATGACCTTGAACATCGCCATGACGGTGAACGGCGAGGCGGCGAGCGCGAACGTCGATCCGCGCACGCTGCTGGTCGATTTCCTGCGAGAGGAGCTCAAGTTAACCGGTACGCATGTCGGATGCGACACCGGCCAGTGCGGCGCGTGCACGATCCACCTCGATGGACGTGCGGTGAAGGCGTGCATGCTGCTCGCCGCGCAGGCGAACGGTGCGAACGTCACGACGATCGAAGGCATCGCGCGGAACGGCCAGCTGCATCCGATGCAGCAGGCGTTTCGCGAGTGTCACGGGCTGCAATGCGGGTTCTGCACGCCGGGCATGGTGATGTGCGCAATCGACCTCGTAAGCCAGAAGAAGGACCTGGACGAGAAGACGATCCGCGAGTCGCTTGACGGCAACCTGTGCCGTTGCACCGGCTATCACAACATCGTCAAGTCGGTGCAGCGCGGCGCTGCCGCGATGAAGTAGGGGGCGTCATGGGCAACATGAACACGAAGTTCATCGGCGAGGCGGTCCTGCGCAAGGAAGACCAGCGGTTCCTGACCGGGACCGGCCAGTACACCAACGACGTTGCGCCGGCCAACGCGGTGCACGCGTATTTTCTGCGCTCTCCGCATGCGCACGCGCGGATCGGCGGCATCGACACGTCGCAGGCGAAGTCGATGCCCGGCGTCGTCGCGATCTTCATCGGAGACGACCTGCAGGGCGTCAACGGACTGCCGTGCGGTTGGCTCATCACCGGCAGCGACGGGGCGCCGATGAAGGAGCCGCCGCATCCGGTGCTTGCGAAGGGCAAGGTTCGCCACGTCGGTGATCCGGTCGCGCTCGTCATCGCGTCGACTTTGAACGCGGCGAAGGATGCGGCCGAGGCGATTGCGATCCATTACGAAGTGCTGCCGGCCGTCGTCAGCTGTGTCGATGCGTTGCAGAACGGCGCGCCTCTCGTGCACGACGACGTGCCCAACAATCGCTGCTACACGTGGGCGCTTGGCGACAAGGCGGCGGTGGATGCGGCTTTCGCGAAGGCGGCGCATGTCACGAAGCTCGATCTCATCAACAACCGGCTGGTCGCGAATGCGATCGAGCCCCGTGCAGCCGTCGCGTCATACAACCGTGCCGAGGACGCGTACACGCTGCACGTCACGAGCCAGAACCCGCACGTCGAGCGGCTGTTGATGACGGCATTCGTGCTCGGCCTGCCGGAGCACAAGGTGCGCGTCATCGCGCCGGACGTCGGCGGTGGATTCGGCTCGAAGATCTTCCTGTACGCTGAAGAAACCGCGATGGTGTGGGCGAGCAAACGCGTGAAGGCGCCGATCCGCTGGGTGGCCGACCGCAGCGAAGCGTTCATGTCCGACGCGCAGGGCCGCGATCACGTGACGCATGCCGAGCTCGCGCTCGACGCGCAGGGCAGGTTCCTGGCGATGCGCGTGCAGACGACGGCGAACCTCGGCGCGTACTTGTCGACGTTCGCGTCGTGCGTTCCGACGATTCTCTACGGGACGCTGCTCGCGGGGCAGTACACGACGCCGGCGATTCATTGCGAAGTGACGGCGGCGTTCACCCACACGGTACCGGTCGACGCCTATCGCGGCGCCGGACGACCGGAGGCGGCGTATGTCGTCGAGCGCCTCGTGCATCAGGCCGCCGTCGAGATGAAGCTTGCGCAGGACGAGATTCGGCGGCGCAACTTCATTCGCACGTTCCCGTACCAGACGCCGGTCGCGCTTTCGTACGACACGGGCGACTATGAAGCGAGCTTGAACGAGGCCATGAAGCTTGCCGAGGTTGCAGGCTTTGCGGCGCGCAAGGCCGAGTCGAAGGGGCGGGGGAAGCTGCGCGGCATCGGTTACGCGTCCTACATCGAAGCGTGCGGTCTCGCGCCGTCGAACGTTGCCGGCGCACTCGGGGCGCGCGCGGGTCTTTACGAGGCCGGTGAAGTGCGCGTCCATCCTACCGGCAGCGTCACCGTGTTCACCGGATCGCACAGCCACGGGCAGGGCCATGAGACGACGTTCGCGCAGGTCGTCGCAACGCGACTTGGCATCCCGATCGAGAACATCGACGTCGTGCACGGCGACACCGGCCGCATTCCGTTCGGCATGGGAACGTATGGCTCGCGCTCGCTCGCCGTCGGCGGCTCGGCGATCGTGAAGGCGCTGGACAAGATCGTCGCCAAAGGCAGAAAGATCGCCGCGCACCTTCTCGAAGCGTCGGAAGGCGACATCGAGTTCGACGGCGGCAAGTTCACCGTCGCGGGCACCGATCGGAGCAAATCGTTTGGCGAGGTCGCGCTGACCGCTTACGTGCCGCACAACTATCCGCTCGACAAGCTCGAGCCCGGATTGAACGAGACGGCGTTCTACGACCCGACGAACTTCACCTATCCGGCCGGCACGCACATCTGTGAGATCGAGATCTCGCCTGAAACCGGCGTCGTGGAAGTGGTCGGCATGACGGCGTGCGACGACTTCGGCAACATCATCAATCCGATGATCGTCGCGGGACAGGTGCACGGCGGACTCGCTCAGGGCATCGGCCAGGCGCTGCTGGAGAACTGCGTCTACGATGCAGGCACTGGGCAGCTTCTGAGCGGCAGCTTCATGGACTATGCGATGCCGCGCGCAGTCGACCTGCCTTCGTTCAAGGTCGCGGCGACGGTGACGCCGTGCACGCACAATCCGCTCGGCGCCAAGGGCTGCGGCGAAGCTGGGGCGATCGGATCGCCGGCGGCGCTGATGAATGCGGTGCACGACGCGCTGGCGGACGTCGGGGTGAAGCGGCTCGACATGCCCGCGTCCCCGCACCGCGTGTGGAGCGCGATCCAGCAAGCCGGCAACGCGTAAGGGAGCCATCATGTACGCATTCGAATTGCATCGCGCAAAAGACGTCGACGAAGCCGCGCGCCTGCTCGCGAAGAGCGGCGGCCGGCCGCTTGCGGGCGGTCAAAGCATTCTCGCGGCGATGAAGCTGCGGCTCGCACAGCCCGGCACGCTCGTCGATTTGTCCGGCATCCAGGAGCTTCGCGGCATCCGCAAGGAAGGCAATGCGATCGTCGTCGGCGCGACCGCGCGCCATGCCGAAGTGGCGACGTCGGGCGACGTCAAGTCCGCGGTCCCGTCGCTCGCCGCGCTCGCCGAGACCATCGGCGATCGACAGGTGCGCAACATGGGCACGATCGGCGGATCGATCGCGAACAACGATCCGGCGGCCGACTGGCCCGCGGCGGTCGTAGGCTTGAACGCGACCGTCATCACCAACAGGCGCAGGATCGCGGCCGACGATTTCTTCAAGGCACTCTATGAAACCGCGCTCGCTGCCGACGAGATCATCACCGCGGTCAGCTTTCCCACGCCGAAACGCGCGGCGTACGAAAAGTTCCGCAATCCGGCGTCGCGCTTCGCGCTCGTCGGCGTTTTCATCGCGCAGCTGGCGGACGACAGCGTTCGCGTCGCGGTGAGCGGTGCCGGCCCGACGGTGTTCCGCTGCAAGCCGATCGAAGACGCGCTGGCGAAGAGCTTTACCGCCGACGCTGCTCGGAACGTCAAGGTTGCGAGCGCCGGCCTCAACAACGATCTGCACGCTTCGCCGGAGTACCGCGCGCATCTCGTGGCGGTGCTGGCCGCGCGGGCCGTTGCGGCCGCAACGACGTCCTGAGAGGGCAAGGCAAACGATAATGAACAAGCTCGACAAAGTGCTGTATCGCGCGCACGCAACGGCGTCCGGCGGTCGCGACGGGCGCGCCGTATCGTCCGACGGCAATCTCGACGTCAAACTGACCACGCCCAAGGAAATGGGCGGCTCCGGCGGCGCGGCGACCAATCCCGAGCAGCTCTTCGCCGCCGGTTACGCCGCATGCTTTCTCGGCGCGATGAAGTATGTCGCCGGACAGAAGAAGCTGGCGCTGCCGGCGAACACGTCGATCGACTCCTCCGTCGGCATCGGCCCGATCCCGAACGCGTTCGGCATCGACGTCGAAATGAACATCAAGCTGCCGGGCATGGATCGCACGCAGGCCGAGGAACTTGTCGCGGCTGCGCACAACGTGTGCCCGTATTCGAATGCCACGCGGGGAAATGTGGACGTGCGGTTGAAAACGAGCGTCTAGACAAGCTCGTAAAGTCGCGTTCCTTGCCCGGCGAACTCCTCGCCGTCGCGGCGATGCTGATGTTCGCCGCGAACATCCTCGCCACGCGGGCCGCTTCGTCGAGGCTCGACGTCAGTCGCGGCTTCGTCATCTCGGTGACGGTGAACGTGCTGTTCTCCGCGCTCGCGTTCATTGTCGAGCAGCGGTTGCGCCGCGAGCCGCTCGTGTGGGATCCGGCCGGCATTGCGCTGTTCATGATGGCCGGCGCGTTCGCCACGTATCTCGGCCGCTGGTTCCTGTTCGGCGCGATCGCGCGACTCGGCGCAGCGCGCGCAAGCTTGTTCCATGTGGCCAGCCCGGCGTTCACCGCTGTCATTGCGTGGCTGTTTCTGAACGAAGCGCTCGGCGGTCCGACGGTGATCGCGATGGCCGCAACGCTCATAGGTTTGCTGCTCGTCAGCGCGCCCGCGGAACTGCTGAGGCGTTCGCCGGGAAGCGCGGCGGCTCGATCGACCCTCCTATCGCCGGGATTCTTCGTCGGCATCGGCGCAACGCTTGCCTATGCCGTCGGCAACGTGCTGCGTGGCGCGTCGGTCCGGCAGTGGGACGAGCCGATCGCGGGCGCACTGCTTGGTGCGATCGCGGCACTCGCGCTGCATTTTCTCATCGGGAAGGGCCACGGCCTCCGCGGCTTGGCGACCGCGGATCGCGCCGGCGTCGCGCTCTATGCGCTCGGCGGCATGCTGACGATCGCCGCGCAGATGTGCATGATCGCGTCGATGCGCACGATTCCGGTTGCGATCGCGGCAGTGATCACGCTGTGCACGCCGCTCGTCGTCATCCCGGCAAGTTATTGGCTGTTCGATCGTCACGAACGACTAAACGCCACCACGCTCCTCGGCGCGGCGATCACGATCGGCGGCGTGGGCGCGATCGTCCTGCGCTAGGCGACGCTCAATCTGCGGCGCCGGCGGTTTCCGCGCCGGCTCGCGACGCGGCGTCGTTCGAAGCAACAGGCGGTGCGATCATCGCAAGCTCTTCGTCGGATGCCGCGAGCGTGCGCCAGTCGGTCGCTTTGGGCACGATGCCCTCGTACGACTTGACCTTCGCGACCGGAATGTGCGGCTCGGTCGTGCCGATCGCCGCTTCGCCGGCGGCGAAGCGCTTGACGGCATCGACCATGACGCGGCGGAACTGCACGATCGCGATGTCGCTCGCGCCGAGCTTCTCGGATGTGCGGTCGGCGATCGGGCCCATCGTCTCCCACATCGCCATGTCCTGGTTCGGAATGCCGGGGATGCCCGTGTAGTCGCCGAGCTTCATCGCCTTGCGGTCCTGCAGATAGTTGTTCTCGCGCGTGCGGATGCGCTTGTAGTTGCGATCGACGTCGATGCCGACGCGCGCCGCGCAGAACTTCCGCCATGCTTCCTGGTCGATGCCTGCACCTTCGCTCCACGCGATGAAGTAGAACGTCGTGTGCGTGTCGTCTTCCGGAACGTTGACGTTGGCAACGCTGTAGACGTTGTTCGGCGGGATGAGGACGGTGATCGGCGCGACGAACGCCGTGATGCGCACGTAGTCGTGCGTCTGCGAGTTCTTGATCGGCCGCCGGATCGCCGCATAGCGGAAGCCGTAGTTCATGACCTGGACTTGAATGCGCGGCGACTTGTCGGTCGTCGGCCGCGCCCAGACGCCTCCCGCGGCCGTCGTCTGCTCGGTGCGCCCCGGCGGGATGTCGGTCGAATGCAGGCTCGAGCTGTGCGCCGAGTCGATGGCGCCTTCGAGGATTTGCGCCCAGTTGCACGGCACGCGCACCTTGACGACGCTCACGTTGCAATTGTCGTGCGGCGCGAAGGCGGGCGGCTCGAGCTCCGGCATCGTCTCGGGCGGCCCCATGTAGATCCAGACCAAACCGCCAGCCTCGCGCGTCGGGTACGCGACGTGCTTCACCTTTTCTGCGAACCGCGATTCAGGCGGCTCGGACGCCATCTCGACGACATTGCCGTCGACGTCCATCTTCCATCCATGGTAGAGGCAGCGCAGGCCGCATTCCTCGTTGCGCCCGAACAGGAGCGACGCACGGCGATGCGGACAATACTCGCCGATGACGCCGACGCGCCCCTCGGTGTCGCGGAACGCAACGAGATCCTCGCCGAGCATGCGCACGCGAACCGGATCTCCGTCGGGCTCGGCGACTTCTTCGATCATGCACGCGGGCATCCAGTGCCGCCGCATCAGCCGGCCCATCGGCGCGTCGCCTTCGACGCGGCACAGCAGTTCGTTCTCTTCACTTGTGAGCATGGCCATTCTTCCTTTGCCGCATCAAAGATCGAGCACGAGCTCGGGCGATCGGGCGCGGGAGACGCAGACCATGATGTCGCGATCGCGCTCGTAATCGGCAAGCACGAGGTCGCGATGGTCCGGCTCGCCGGCAACGAGCCCCACGCGACACGTGCCGCAGGTCCCGCTCTCGCACGAGCTTGCAATCGTAACGCCGTGCGCGCGCAGCGTCTCGAGGATCGTCCTATCGGCCGCTACCGGTACGACGGCGCCGCTGCGCGCGAGGCGGACGGTGAACGGCTTGTCGTCGGCGGTGCGCGTCTCCTGTCCCGAGCCGAAGTCCTCGAAGTGCACGGCGGCGCGCGACCAGTGACCGGTCATGTCGCGAACCGACTCCATCAGCCCGCGTGGACCGCAACAGTAGAGATACGCACCCTTGGGTTTTTCGAGCACCGGCCACAGGTCGTACGCGCGGTCCGCGTCGCCTTCGTCGTAATGCATGACGACCTTGCCGCGATAGTCGAGCGCCGCGAACTCGTCGCGAAACGCGGTCATCGCGGGTGTTCGCGAAAGGTAGTAAAGCTTGAACGGCTTTCCGCGGGCCGCGCGCAGATGCAGGATCATCGAGCGGATCGGCGTGATGCCGATGCCGCCGGCGATGAATACATAGCTCACCGGGTTGCCGGTCAGCGCAAAATCGTTGCGCGGCGCCGAAACTTCGAGCGTGGCGCCGACGTCGACGTGATCGAACAGATCGGTGGATCCGCCGCGGCCGTTGCGCTCGCGCTTGACCGCGATCTGGTAGCGATCACGTTCCTCCGGCGCGTTGGCAATCGAATAACGGCGCAACAAGCCGCCCGGCGTCTTCACCTGCACATGGGCGCCCGGTGCAAACGGCGGAAGCTCGCCTCCATCGGCGCGAGCCAGCTCGTAAAGCTTGATATCTTCGGCGGCCGGGTCGGCGCGCTCCACGCGGAGCGGCGTCAGCTCGTCAAGGGCGTCGGGCACGTGGATCTCCCACGCGTCATTCTAAAGGGGGGTTGATCGCACCCGCGCAAAGCGCAGAGTATCGAACTCGTGGACCGAAGTCCGCGCCCGGGAGGATTGCGATGAAGGCGATTCCGATGATCCGTTCGTTGTTGACTGCCGCACTATGCTCGTTCGCGCTCTCCGTCTCGGCGCAGACGTTTCCCGTGAAGCCGGTGAGAATCATCACGCCGTTCCCGGCGGGCAGCGGGCCGGACACGGTGCTGCGCGTCGTCGGTGAGAAGTTGCAGAAAGCGTGGGGCCAGTCGGTCGTCGTCGACAACCGGCCGGGCGCGAACGGCTTCATTGCGATCGAAGCAGCGAAGAAAGCCACGCCGGACGGCCACACGCTCGTGCAGATGGACGATCCGCAGATGTCGCTGCAGCCGCATCTCTACAAGAACATCCCGTACAACCCGGTGCGCGATTTCGAGCCGGTGGCAACCTTGTTTCGCACGTACTTCTTCGTCGTCGTGCCCGCGACGAGCGCGTGGAAGAACATGCAGGACCTGGTCGCCGCCGCGAAGAAGAGGCCGGGCGAGCTGACGTACGGCTCGTGGTTCGTCGGAAGCCCCGGCCATATCGGCGGCGCGCAGCTCGAAGCGGCGACCGGCACGCAGATGGTGCATGTGCCGTTCAAGGAGATGTCGCAGCTCTTCGGCGCGGTCGCGAACAACGATGTCGGATGGTCGTTCGGCAGCGCCGCCTCCGCAGGACCGCTCTACAAGGCGGGCAAGGTGCGCTTCATGGCGGTTGCCGCGCCGAAGCGTGTGGCCGGCTACGAAAGCGTTCCGACGATCGTGGAAGCCGGCGGCCCGGCGGACTTCGAGGTGAAGGCATGGGTCGCGCTTTTCGCGCCGGCCGGAACGCCGCAGGTCGTGATCGCGAGGATCCAGCAGGATGTTGCGAACGCGCTCACCGAGCCCGACGTGCGGGAGCGCCTCGCCGCGATAGGATTCGAGCCTTTCACGATCCCGCCGGCCGAGATGCGCAAGCTGATGGAGGCGGATGCACGTCGTTACGGCGACATCGTCAAGCGGGCGAAGATCTCGATCGAATGACGACATTGATCGAACGTCCGGACTCCGTCGATGCAACGGCGGAGCTCCTCGCCGGCGAAGCCTACGTCGCCGACCGGCGGCTCGCGACCGCGATCTTTCTCGCGCTGAAGCTCGAGCGACCTTTGTTCCTCGAAGGCGAAGCGGGCGTCGGCAAGACCGAAGTTGCGAAGGTGCTGGCAAGCGGGTTGAATCGCAAGTTGATCCGGTTGCAGTGCTACGAAGGGCTGGACACGGCATCCGCGGTGTATGAGTGGAACTATTCGCGCCAGATGATCGAGATCCGGCTTGCCGAAGCTGCGGGCGACGTGGAGCGTGAGGCGCTCGCAACCGACATCTTCGCGCCGCGTTTCCTGTTGAAACGCCCGTTGCTCGAAGCGATCGAGGGATCCTCGCCGGTGCTCCTGATCGACGAGCTCGACCGCGCCGACGAGCCGTTCGAGGCGTACCTGCTCGAAGTGCTTGCGGAATACCAGGTGACGATTCCCGAGCTCGGCCCGATCCGCGCAACAAAGCCGCCGATCGTCGTCATCACGTCGAACCGCACGCGCGAGATCCACGACGCGATCAAGCGCCGTTGCCTCTATCACTGGGTCGACTATCCGGACGCTGCGCGCGAGCTCGAGATCGTTCGCCGCAAGTGTCCGGGCGTCGCGCAATCGCTGGCGCGCGAAGTGGTCGCATTCACGCAGGCGTTGCGGTCGCGAGACCTGTACAAGGCGCCGGGCGTCGCGGAAACGCTCGACTGGGCGGAGGCGCTCGTGGCGCTCGACCGCATCGCGCTCGATCCGCAGACCGTCGCCGACACGATCGGCGTGCTGCTCAAGTACCAGGACGACGTCGGCGCGATCACGCCGGAGGTCGCCGCGACACTGGTGGCGCAGGCGAAGGCTGCGGTCACGCTGCAGTCCTGACGCGTTGACGTTCGTCGGTTGCGCAGCGCCACGGCGTGTGTGGGCAGTGGATTTTTGCGCGAGCATCGCGTACCCTTGGTCGATTTCGGCCAAGGGCATCCCGCTCTTCAATGAGGTTTTCGCTCGTCGCTGTCGCGTTCCTCGTCGCACAAGCTGTCCACGCGCAGGGCGGCTTCCGATTTTCGCAACCGGACGAGGCGGATCGCGCCGAACGAGCAGAGCGCGAAGCGAAAGCGGCGGACGTTGCCGACGCGCTATCGGCGCCCTGCCGCGCGGACCTGAAGAACAAGAAGATCATGGTCGTGATCGGCGAGTCGCTCGCGAGCGGCCAGGTCGTCACCGAGCAGCGCAACTTCGGACCGCATTACGACGCGATCAACAACCGGTTGCGTCGCCTCGGACTCAAGACGTACACGCCCGAGGAGATTCGCCGACAGGTTGCGCAGGCCGAGATCGATGCGCAGTTCCGCAACGATCCCGACGCAGCGCTATCCGCGGCGAAGCGACTCGGCGCGAGCTTCGTGCTGAAGGGCCTGATTGCGTCGCAGGCTAATCGCAATCCGATGATGCGCGTGAACCAGGTCTCGGTCAGCATGGGATTCGCGCTGACAGGCAGCAACGGGCAGCTCATCTCGACTGTCGACTCGAGCGACGCGTCGTACGCCGGCGCGAACGTTTCGCAGGCTGCGCTCGCGCTCGTCAACGAGCAGGCCGACGCCGTGGTGGCCCGTCTCTACACCGATTACTGCCGCAAGGCCGCGCCGCCGTCGCCGGCGAAGAAGCGGTAACCGTTTCCTTCGAGGGAGTCCAAGCATGCATGCCATCCAACCACGCATCGTGACCGCGTTGTCCGCCGGTGTCGCTCTTGTGGCAACGTCGTTTGCCTGGGCGCAACCGCAGTTCGGCAATCCTTCGCCGACCGCGGGCAGCCGCACGTCGCAACAGGCGAATCAGGCCGCCGACCAGGCTGCGTACAAACCGGTCGAATACGTGAACGCGAACAAGAAGGGACCCGCGCTCGTCGTCATTCCGGGTGAGATCAAGAGCAACAACGCGACGTTCCTGCAGAAGTTCACGGCGAACAACATCGCGGACTTCGGCGAGATCGAGTTGTCGAGCGCCAACTTTCAGGTGCTCGAGCGCAGCAACATGGGCCCGTTGCTCCGTGAGTTCGAGCTCGCCTACAACCTGGGCGATCCCGACGCCGCGAAGAAGATGCTTCGCATGGGCCGGTTGAAGGCGACGAAGTACGTCGTCAAGTTCGACATCCTGAAGACCGAGCAGATCGCTCAGGCGCAGCAGGGCTTCGACGGCCGGGCGATCGGCAACATTGCGAGCACGCTCGGAGCGTACAGCGGCTCATGGGGCGGCGCGCGCGCGGGTGCCGTCGGCGGCGCGGCGATCGGCTCGGTGCAGTCGGGCGAGGCGACGAGCGTGTGGATCATCGGCATGCGCTACAAGATCATCAACGCCGAGACGACCGAGCAGGTCGCGAGCGGCTACACCGAAGAGAAGATGGAAGTCGGCGCCACGTCGCAGTCGGCGCTCGGCGTCTCGCAGTCGCAGCGCGGCGGCGTCGGCCTCGACACGATGGTGCAGCGGCTGGTGCAGAAGTCGGT
>DATLNR010000151.1:0-40892 GCA_035536655.1 Casimicrobiaceae bacterium | reverse complement strand
CCGGGAGCCGCTGATGAAAGACCGTCTATCATGCGAATTAGCTCAATCAATTGGACAGCGGCAGGGGCTTGCACCGAGACTTGTCGCGCGATGGCTCGCCGGTCGACTACGGAGCCTCTTTCAAAGGGCCGCAGCCCGGTCTGCGGGAAACGACGAAACGAACGTAAGGAATCCCACGATGAAGCCGCTCAAAGGCACGCGCACGCACGACAATCTCAAGGCCGCCTTTGCAGGCGAGTCGCAGGCGAATCGCCGCTATCTGTATTTCGCCAGCAAGGCCGATGTCGAAGGGCAGAACGACGTTGCCGCGCTCTTCCGCTCGACGGCCGAAGGCGAGACGGGACACGCGCATGGCCACCTCGACTACCTCGCTGTGGTCGGCGATCCGGCGACGGATCTGCCGATCGGTTCGTCGCGGCAGAACCTGAAGGCGGCCGTGGCCGGTGAAACGCACGAGTACACGGACATGTATCCGGGGATGGCGAAGTCGGCGCGGGACGAGGGGTTCGAGGAGATTTCGGACTGGTTCGAGACGCTGGCGAAAGCGGAACGGTCGCATGCGAACCGCTTCCAGAAAGCACTCGACAGCCTCGCCGATTAGTTCTTTTAGCGCGTTGGGCGGCGAAGAACATCGCCGCTCAACGCGCGCGCCGAGTTAGAGCGTCGCAAGAACGGCGCGACGCTCAACTCGGTGATCTGAGGACATCCGCCCGATGACAACGCGCGAAGGGAGTCTCGAAGCTCCCACACGCCACCCGCTCGACTGGAAGAGCCCCTCGTTCTTCGACAAGGAAGCGCTCGACAAGGAGCTCGAGCGCATCTTCGACATTTGCCACGGATGCCGGCGCTGCGTCAGCCTGTGCCAGGCGTTTCCGACATTGTTCGATCTCGTCGACGCAAGCAAGACCGGCGAGGTCGATGGCGTCGCAAAGTCGGACTATCAGAAGGTCATCGACCAGTGCTATCTGTGCGACCTCTGCTACATGACCAAGTGCCCGTACGTTCCGCCGCATCCATGGAACGTGGACTTCCCGCACTTGATGCTGCGCGGCAAGGCGTACAAGTTCAAGACTGATGGGGCAGGGTTTCGCGATCGATTGCTGACGGGCACCGATCGCATGGGCAAGCTCGCGTCGATCCCGGTCGTCGCGAAGACCGTCAACTGGGCGAACCGCACGCCGTCGATGCGCAAGGCGCTCGAGAAGACGCTCGGCGTTGCAAAGGGGGCGGCGCTGCCGACGTACACGACGGCGCCGGTGCGATCGAGTCCGCCACGCTCGATGAGCTGGCCGGTTCGCGATGGACAGCGAACGCCCGGCAAGGTCGCGGTCTTCACGACGTGCTACGTCAATTACAACGAACCGGGTCTCGCACGCGACCTTGCGCAGATCCTCGAGCACAATCGCGTGCCGTTCGTGTTCGCGACGGCCGAAGTGTGCTGCGGCATGCCGAAGCTCGAGCTCGGCGATCTCGAAAGCGTCGAGAAGCTGAAGGCGCGAAACATGCCGGTGCTTGCGCCGCTCGCGCACGCCGGTTATGCGATCCTGACGCCAGTCCCGTCGTGCACGCTGATGTTCAAGCAGGAGCTGCCGCTGATGTTCCCCGACGATGAGGACGTCAAAGCGGTGCGCGACGCGATGTTCGATCCGTTCGAGTACTTGTTCCTCCGCGACAAGGACGGGTTGTTGCGTCGCGACTTCAAGCGTCCGCTCGGCAAGATCAGCTACCACGTTCCGTGCCACACGCGCGTGCAAAACGTTGGCCAGAAGACGCGCGAAGTGCTCGCGTGGGCGCCCGAGACAGAAGTCAGCACCGTCGAGCGGTGTGCGGGGCACGACGGCACCTATGGCGTCAAGCGCGAGTCCTACGAGGCGTCGATGAAGATCGGTCGACCGGTGTTCAAGCGGATGGCGGAACCGGATCCGGACTACATCAGTTCCGACTGTCCGATCGCCGGCCGCAGGATCGAACAAGGCATGTCCGAGGGCGACACGCAACGGGCCCGCAAGGCGCATCCGCTGACGCTGATCCGGTTCGCCTATGGCCTCGAAATGACCGATCGATGACCAGCACCCGAACGCCGCGCATCACGCGCGACTCGTTGATGACGCTCGAGGCGTATGCGAAGGTCCGCGGCGACTATCGCGCCAATGTCATCGCGCACAAGAAAGCGCGCACCGTGCATCTGGGAGAGCACGTGACGCTGACGTTCGAGGACGAGACGACGATGCGTTACCAGATCCAGGAGATGCTGCGCATCGAGAGGATCTTCGAGGAGGAAGGCATCCAGAGCGAGATCGACGCTTACGATCCGTTGGTTCCGGACGGCAGCAACTTCAAGGCGACGATGCTGATCGAGTACGACGATCCCGACGAGCGCAAGCGCGCGCTCGCGAAGTTCAAGGGCATCGAGGACCGCGTGTGGGTCGGTGTCGCAGGCTTCGAACGCGTGTACGCAATCGCCGACGAGGATCTCGAGCGCGAGAACGACGAGAAGACATCGTCGGTCCACTTCCTGCGCTTCGAGTTGACGCCGGCGATGGTCGCGTCGCTCCGATCAGGTGCGGCGTTGAGCATCGGCGTCGCTCACGCCGAGTACGCCGCGACCGTCGAGTCGGTCGGAGCGGACACGAGGGCGGCGCTTCTAGCCGACCTCGCTTAACGGGCGCTTCAACCGGTCGCGGTAGTCGAGCGACGGCCTAGCGGAGCATCGTCCGCTTGTTGTGTGACCGGCGATTGAAGCCGAGCGCTTCGACGAGGCAGCGCGACGGCACGTTGCGGTAGTCCATCTCAGCGCGGATCTCGACGGCATCGTAATGCACGGAACAGGTGATCGATGACCGCCGCGCTCGCTTCCTTGGCGAAGCCAAGCCCATGAAGCGCGGGAACACGAAATAGGCGAGGAACACGACGCGATCAGGACGCGTCGTGGCCTCGATCAACCCGACGTAGTCGCCGTTGTCGCGCATGCGCGTCGGCCAGTTGAGCCACAGTTCGCCCGTGGGGCATACGGCTGCGCGATACGCGCGAAGCGCTCGCGCAGATCGCGGACGTCGGCCGGCGGCGCCGCATCGATCCACGTGTAAAGCGCGGGATCGGCGAACCCCTCGAACAGCGCGTCGGCGTGTGCCGCCTTCAGCGGCTCGAGCAGCAGGCGCGCGGTCTTGAGCGTGCCGCCGACGTAGAGCAGCGGAACCTTCAATCGCGGAAATTCTGGTATTGCAGCGGATAGTCGGTGACCGTCTTCTTCGCGAGCGCGATGGCGCCTTGCAGGTCATCGCGCTTCACCCCGGACACGCGCACCGCGTCGCCTTGGATCGAGCTCTGGACCTTGAGCTTGCTGTCCTTCAGCATCTTGATCAGCCGCTTCGCCAGCACCGCATCCACGCCGGTGCGCAACTTGACCGGCTGCTTCATCTTGTTGCCCGAGATCTTCTCCGGCTCGGCGCTTTCGAGCGAGCGAATGTCGACGCCCCGCTTCGCGAGCCGCGTGTGCAGGACGTCCGCAACCTGCTTCAGCTTGAAGTCGTCGTCGGCGTAGAGCACGAGCCCGGCTTCGACGATCTCGACGCGCGCGTCGGATCCCTTGAAGTCGAAGCGATTCGTGATCTCCTTGTTCGCCTGGTCGACGGCGTTGCGGATCTCGACCTGATTGACTTCGGAGACGATGTCGAACGATGGCATGGCGACAAAGCTAGCATGCGTCCCGACACGACGCAATGCGTGACCTTAGCGACGCAGACGCGACTTCCACAGCGTCCACGGTCGTTCGATGACGCTGCGATTGACGGCGTCCGACAGACGCGCTTCGGCTTCGTCGAGATACGTGACGGAGCCGCCAAGATCGATCGCCTGACGCTGCAGCGCCGCGTTGATCTCCGTGTAGATGGCCCGGAACACGGCCACCGGGACGCTGTCGCCGACCGAACAGAAGCCATGGCCGCGCATCAACACGACGGCTGACGCGCCGAGCGCTTCGGCAAGCGCGTCGGCCTGCGCGGCGCTCCTGACGAGCATGTCCGTCGTGCCGAACCGCTCGCGGATCTCGAACACGGGCGCGTGCGTGCCGAGGAAGCTCGCCATGTGGTAGATCGGCCTGAGCGCGACCGACGACGCGGCGAACGGAATGACCGACGGCGAATGGCTGTGCACGACGGCCATGACGTCCGGGCGCCGGCAATAGATCCCGGCGTGGATGAACCGTTCGAGATACGGCTTTCGGGTGTCGCCTTCGGCAGCGTTGCCGTCGAGATCGTAGACGACGATGTCGTCGGTTGTGACGAGGGCCGGCGCAAGCGATCGCGAAAGCAGGAATCGATCCGTGTTTCGCGGATCGCGGGCGCTGACGTGGCCGAAGCCGTCGAGCACGCCTTCACCGGCGAGGATTCGGTTCGCCGCCACGACGTCCTCGACGATCTGCGCACGCGAGACGTCGCTCATGTCCTGCACTTGAACGTCGCGAGCTCGGCGGCGACCCGCCGCACTGGCTCTGACCAGTCGTTGAAGCGCGCCTGGCGAAAGATCCGCATCGTCGGATACCACGGCGATCGCTCGGCTGCGACGCGCCAGCGCCAGCATCCGTGGAACCGCTCGAGCAGCCACACCGGCTTCCCCATCGCGCCGGCCACATGCGCAACGGCCGTGTCGGTGGTGACGACGAGATCGAGATGCGCGATCAGCGCGCTCGTGTCGCCGAAATCGCCGATGTCGCGACCGGTCGGACGAATGCGGGACGCGAGCGGGCCAAACGCGGCAGGCTCGCCGGAAGCGCCCGGCTGCAGCGTATGGAACGTTGCACCCTCCACGGCGATCACGGGCGCGAGGCTCGACGGCTCGATCGACTTGTGCTGCGACACGTAACCGTGGTCGTCACGTGCCGCGACCGACCAGGCGAGGCCGACGCGAGTCGTTGCCGCTTCGGCGACGCGCGTTCGCCACCGATCGAGGCGATCGGCCTGTGCGCGAACGTAAGGTCCGTTCCACAGCGTTTCGAGCGAAACATCGGCAAGCTTCGGCAATGACAGGACCGATGCGCGCGCCACCGGATGCTCCGTCGTTAGCGCGTCGGCCTCAGTGACAACGCGATCGATCCCCTCGACCGTGGCCATCAACGGCGAGAGCGAAGCCCAGTAATCGCCGAGCCAGAGCGCAATCCGATCGACCCGATTGCGCAAGTGGTTTGCAAACCGGATGAACTGAACGGTGTCGCCAAGACCCTGCTCGGCGTGCAACAGCAACGTTCCGCGCAAGGCATCCCCGGTCCATTCGCGTAGCGCATTCGCCGCCGAAGGAACTGCGACGCCTGCGCGAGACTGGTCGAACGCCTCGAACCCTTCGCGATATCTGCCGCGCGCAAGGAGCGTCGAAGCGATACCAAAACGCGCCTCGCGACTCTCGGGCGCGAGCGAAAGCGCACGACGGTACGCCGTCTCGGCGTCATCGTGACGCCACGACCAGTTCAGCACCGCGCCGAGCGTCTGCCATGCGTGCGGCAGCGCCGGTTGCCGGGCGGCGACGCGCTGCAGCTCATCGGCCGACTCATCGAGCTTTCCCGCGAGTCCACGGGCGAACGCTCTACCGACATGCGCGACGGCGTGTTCGGGATCCCGCGCCAGCACGCGGTCGAACGCATCTTCGGCGGCTTGCGCATGACCTTCGCGATTCGCAAGCTCGCCCAGGTTGAGCGCGGCATCGACATGAAGAGGCGCACACGACAACGCTCGCGCAAAGGCATCACGCGCAGCGCCCTTCTGTCCGAGCTGCGCAAGCGCGAGCCCTCGATTGTTGTGCGCCTGCGCAAAGTCCGGCTTGAGCACGATGGCCTTATCCAGCGCGTCCACCGCTTCCGCTGCGCGACCGAGATGGATCAGAACGAGTCCGAGATTGCCGTGGGCCACCGCATTGCTCGGCACGATCGTCGTCGCCCGCTCGAGCCTTTCGTAAGCAATGCGCGTGTCGCCGCGCGCCATCGCCAGCACGCCGGCGTTGATCAGCACCGTCGGATCGGAGTCATTGTGTTCGAGCAATTTCCGATAGACCGCTTCGGCCTCGTCGAGCCGGCCGCGGTGCTGCAAGTCGATCGCCCGGACAATGGACTTGAGCGCGTCACCGTCCGGTCCGCGGGGCGAGACGCCAGGTGGGGGTCCGCTAGAATGCAGGTCCTCGTCGCGGCGAATCTTCGTCATGTCGCATATTCTCCAACACTTGCCGGTCGGCGAGCGCGTCGGCATCGCCTTCTCCGGCGGACTCGACACGAGCGCCGCACTGTGTTGGATGAAGGAGAAGGGCGCGATTCCCTACGCCTATACGGCGAACTTGGGGCAGCCCGACGAAACCGATTACGACGACATCCCGAATCGAGCGCGGCGCTATGGCGCCGAACGAGCGCGCCTCGTCGACTGTCGCGCGGCGCTCGTCGGCGAAGGCATCGCCGCGCTGCAGTCGTGCGCGTTTCACATCTCGACGGCCGGCGTCACCTACTTCAACCCGACGCCGCTCGGACGCGCGGTGACGGGAACGCTGCTGGTCGTCGCGATGCGCGACGACGACGTGCACATCTTCGGCGACGGGAGCACGTACAAGGGCAACGACATCGAGCGGTTCTATCGCTACGGGCTGCTCGCCAATTCCAGCCTGCGCGTCTACAAGCCGTGGCTCGATCCGACGTTCATCGACGAGCTCGGCGGCCGGCGCGAGATGTCGGAGTATCTGCGCGGCGCGGGATTCGACTATCGGATGAGCGCCGAAAAGGCGTACTCGACCGACTCGAATCTCCTCGGCGCAACGCATGAAGCAAAGGACCTCGAATTCCTCGACCGCGGGATTTCGATCGTGCAGCCGATCATGGGCATCGCTTTCTGGCGTGATGATGTCGACGTCGCGCCGGAAACGGTCAGCGTGCGCTTCGAGGAAGGGCGCCCGGCCGCGTTGAACGGGCAGGCGTTCGACGATCCGGTCGCGTTGATGAGCGAGGCAAACGCGATCGGCGGACGCCACGGCCTCGGCATGAGCGACCAGATCGAGAATCGCATCATCGAAGCGAAGAGTCGCGGCATCTACGAAGCGCCTGGCATGGCGCTGCTGCACATCGCCTACGAGCGACTCGTCACCGGCATCCACAACGAAGATACGATCGAGCAGTACCGCGACGCTGGCCGCAGGCTCGGCCGGTTGCTCTATCAGGGACGCTGGTTCGATCCGCAGGCGATCATGCTGCGCGAGAGCGCGCAACGCTGGGTCGCGCGCGCGATCACCGGGGAAGTGACGCTCGAGCTGCGGCGGGGCAACGACTACTCGATCCTCGACACGGTGAGCGCGAATCTGACGTACAAGCCGGACCGGCTCACGATGGAGAAGGCGAAGGGCGCGTTCACCGCGCAGGATCGGATCGGCCAGTTGACGATGCGCGATCTCGACATCGAGGACACGCGCGAGAAGCTCGTCACCTACGTGCGCACGGGCCTGATCGAATCGGGGGGCGACGCGCCGCTGCCGAAGCTGGTTGCGAAAGCGGACGGTGCGCAGAACTAGCGAAGCGCCGGCGATCGATTACACGCTGCATGACGAAGTGCTGCCCGAAGCGGCGGCGCTTGTCGCTGCCGGGCTCACCGCCTGGAACGACGCCGCTGCGCCGCTGCGTAACGTCACCGCGCTGAGCGCATTCGCGCGCGCGCCAGAAGGCATCGTCATCGGCGGCGCGGTCGGGCGCACATGGGGCGTTTGCTGCGAGCTGCAAATGCTCTGGGTCGACGAGCGGCACCGGCGCCGGGGTGTCGCGTCACGGCTCGTGCAAGTGTTCGAAACGCGCGCGCAGACGCGCGGATGCCGCACGTTCTATCTCGAAACGTTCAGCTTCCAGGCGCCGTCGCTCTATCGTCGACTGGGTTACGAACCGAAGCTCGCGCTGTCCGGCTTTCCGGATGGCATCGTGAAGTACGTGATGGTGCGCGAAGTCAATCGACCTTGAGCCCCAGTCGCTTGACGACCGGCGCCCAGCGGTCCTGCTCGCTTCTCAGCAACGCGCTGAAATCGGCAGGCGTACCGCCGATCAGATCGAAGCCGAGGCTGTTCATCTTCTGCAGCACGTCTGGCATCTTGAGCACTGCGTTCACTTCCGCATTGATGCGATCGATCACCGGACGCGGCGTCGCTGCCGGAACGACGAGCCCGTTCCACGCGAGCGCTTCGAAGCCTGCGTAACCGGATTCGGCGATCGTCGGCAATTCCGGCAGCAACGGAAAGCGCTTCGCGGTCGTCACCGCGATCGGGCGCAGCTTGCCGGCCTGGATCTGCGACTGCAGCGGCTGCATGACGGCGAAGATCATGCCGGTCTCGCCCTGCACCGTCGACAGCACCGCCGGGGGCGAGCCGTTGAACGGGACATGAACCGCCTCGATGCCTGCCATCGATTTCAACAGCTCCGCATTCAGGTGTGACGAGCTGCCGTTTCCGACCGACGCGTAATTCAGCTTGCCGGGATTCGCCTTCGAATAGGCCACGAGCTCGGCGACGTTGCGCACCGGCAGGCCCGCATTGACCGCGAGCACGTTCGGCTGCGACGACGTGATGATGACCGGCGCCAGGTCCTTCGCGACGTCGTACGGCGGCTTCTGGATCAGCGGACCGGTCGACAGCGGTCCATTGAACCCGAGCAGCAGCGTGTGGCCATCGGGCGCGGACTTGACGACCTCCGCCGTCGCGACCGTGCCGCCCGCGGCGGGCTTGTTCTCGACGACGAACGGCTGGTTGCTCTTGTCCTTCAACTTGTCGGCGATCGTGCGCGCGAGCACGTCGAGCGAGCTGCCCGCCGGCGCGGGCACGAGGATGCGCACCGGTTTGTCGGGCCACGCCTGGGCGTGCGCGAGCGGCGCTATGCCGAGAGCGAGCGTTGCGCCGATGACGGCGATGACATTACGACGCGTGTTCATGCGATGTTCCTCTTCATTACCCGTCGACTCTTCCACAGACAAGATATTCCAATAGTGCCTTCTGTGCGTGCAGTCTATTCTCCGCCTCGTCCCAAACGACGCTCTGCGGTCCGTCGATGACCTCGGCGGTGACCTCCTCGCCGCGGTGCGCAGGCAGGCAATGCATGAAAAGCGCGTCCGACCGCGCGACGTTCATCATGTTCGCGTCGACGCGAAAGTCGGCGAAGGCCTTCCCGCGCGCCTCGCTCTCCGCCTCGAACCCCATGCTCGTCCAGACGTCGGTCGTGACGAGATCGGCGTCGCGGCACGCGTCGATCGGCGATGCGTAAGAACGACAGCGGCCGCCGTCGTCGTCGTTCAACCGTTTCGCGTCGGGCGCATAGCCCGAAGGTGACGAGACATTGACCTGAAAGCCGAAAATCTTCGCGGCTTGAAGCCATGTGTAGAACACGTTGTTGGCATCGCCGATCCATGCGACCGTCTTGCCTTCGACCGAGCCGCGATGCTCGATCCACGTGTAGAGGTCGGCGAGGATCTGGCACGGGTGGTATTCGTTGGTGAGCCCATTGATCACCGGCACGCGCGAATGCGCCGCGAACCGCTCGATGATCGACTGCGCGAACGTGCGGATCATGACGACGTCGACCATGCGCGAGATCACGCGCGCGACATCCTCGATCGGCTCGCCGCGGCCAAGCTGCGTATCGCTGCGATTCAGGTTGATCGCAATGCCGCCGAGCTGGTTCATGCCCGCCTCGAACGACACCCGGGTGCGCGTCGACGCCTTCTCGAACACCATCGCTAGCGTGCGGTCGCGCAGCGGCTGGTAGAGCTCGTAGCGCTTGAAGCGCGCCTTGATCCAGCGCGTCCGCTCGAACAGGTAGTCGAGCTGCTCGCGCGAGAAGTCGGAAAACTGCAGGAAGTGTTTCGGAGCCGCCATTCTTAGGCGGCAACTGTAACCGGCCCGGCCCCTTCGGTCCTAAGCGCGCGCAACCAGCACGCGGTCGCGCCCTTCGTCCTTCGCCGCGTACAGCGCGCAGTCGGCCGAGGCAACGAGCTCGTCGAGCGTGCGTCCATGCACGCCATGCACTGCGAGCGCCGCGGAGAACGTGAGACCGCCGATCGACTCGGGGCCCCAGCTTACGTTCAGCGTTGCGAGCTTCGCCGCGAGCGAGCCCAGCGCCGTCGAGGCGCCCGCGATGTCGGTGTCGGGAAACACGATGCAGAACTCCTCGCCTCCCCAGCGGCACACGATGTCCGAGGGCCGCAGCGACGTGGAGAACAGCCGGCCGATGTGGCGAAGCACCTTGTCGCCGGCCAGATGGCCGTGGCGATCGTTCACGCGCTTGAAATGATCGAGGTCGATCAGCGCCAGCGTCAGTGGCGTTGCCCAGCGCTCCGCGGAGCCGACGAGCCCGGGCATCGCCGAATCAAGATATCGGCGGTTGAAGAGCTGCGTAAGCGGATCGTGGACCGCTTCGCGCGCGAGGCGCGCCTGCAATTCTTCCACTTCGCGCATCTTGCGCGAGAGCTCGGCGTTCAGATCGCCGAGCTGGCGATTGAGCTCCTCGAACTCGCGGCGCTTCGCGACGGCAGAGTCGCGCTCTGCGCGCACGTTGGAAAGCTCGTGCTCGATGCGCAACAAGTAATAACGCGCGTTCGTGCGCTTTTCGAACCGCCGGTTGTTCGCCGAGAACAGCCGACGCTGCGCATGGCACGCGTCCTCGAAGCGCCTCGTCGCGATCAAGCGGTCGGCCAACGCCTCACCAGCCTTGCACAACGTCGGCAGGTGCTCGTGCTTGTCGGCCGCGGCAACCGCGGCCTCGAGCGAACGGACGGCAACGTCGTCCGAATCGAGCGCGCGCGCGACGCACGCCTGCGCCCAAAGCCAGTGCACTTCGTTGTGCCCGCTGGGCAATGCGTCGTGGATCGCCTGCGCGCGCACCGCCATGGCGCGCGCCTGGTCGAGGCGACCCTCGAGCGCGTACACCTCCGCCGCGATGCTGCAGTAGTGATTCTGCGGCAACATCGTCGCGGGGTTGAGCTCGGCAAACATCGCGTCGACGGTCATCATCGCGCCGACGCGATCGCCGGTATGCAGCTGCGCGTCTGCGAGGCAAGTCCGGGCGGAGAGCGCGAGCCGCGGATTGTCGAAGCCCGTGGAAAGCTCGACCGCTTCGCTTGCAAGCTCGCGCGCCGGAACGTAATCCGCCACGAAGAGCAGCGCAGATGCAAGATTCACCATCATCGTGACCAGCTGCGGCGACACGCCGGTGCTCCGCAACACGTCGAGTCCCTCGACCATGTGCCGGATCGCCTCGTCGATCTCCTGCTCGGCGAGATGCGTCGCGCAGATCGTTTCGACGAACCAGAAGTAGTCGGTCGTCGGCAGCTCGCGCCGGGCATGGACGTGCATGCTACGCAGCAACTCCCGCGCGGCGGCGCATTGACGATCGGCGATGTGCGCCTTCGCATGACCGACGTCGACCAGCAGCGCGCCGCGACGATCCCCGAGCGCGAGAAACCGCGCGCCCGCGCGGTCCAGCCAGAAGCGGGCGTTCTCGACGTCGAGCGAGAAGAACAGGCGGTGATAGCCCTCGATCAGCTCGCTCCAGGCGAGCGTCCGGTTTTCATGCGTCGCGGGCGCTGCGAGCAGCTCCCGTACGCGGCCGATCGTCGCAATCGGATCGATGAAATGCGCATCCCACAATGCCTCGCCGATCGGCGCCTGGGCTGGTTGCGGATTGAACGCGGGAGCGAAGGACATCGGCAGGCGTGACTCGCGCGTCGAACGCATGCGCGCGCCTCACGCGAGCAAGGGAACGGGCGAATCCACGATGCTACAATGGCTTTTCGCTGTGCCGCTTTCTCGACCGACGAACGTCGCTTTCAATGCACCCTCGATTCCGGTTGCGGCGCTGGTAAGCGCGGGAACTTGCGACCGGGGAAACAAAAAAGGGCGCCGTTGCGGCGCCCGTTACGATCAGGCCATCGTCTTCACGGCTTGTGCGAGCCGCGATTTCGTGCGCGATGCCAGATTCCTGTGGACCACGCGCTTGTCGGCGATCCGGTCGATGACCGATTGCGAAGCGACAAACTCCTTCTGAGCCGCCGACTTGTCGCCGGACTCGATCGCCTTGCGGACCTTCTTGACTGCTGTGCGCAGCGCGGACTTCTGGCTCGCGTTGCGTTGCCGCGTGGCTTCCGCCTGGCGTGCCCGCTTGCGGGCTTGTGCCGTGTTGGCCATGGTGCTTCTTACCTTGCTGGAATCGAGGAAGCGCCCGCCGAGAGGGATAGCGCGGGCAAAGACCATCGATTCTAGCAGAATCGGCCGTGGCGGCCAACTCTGGTATCGAACGGCTCGATGAATTTGCTGCGCGCGCTTTCGGCGATCAGCGGGATGACGCTTCTGTCGCGGATCACCGGCCTCGCTCGCGAGAGTTTGAAGGCCGTGCTGTTCGGCGCCGGTGCGCAGATGGACGCGTTCGAGGCCGCGTTCCGGCTGCCGAACATCCTGCGCCGCATGTTCGCCGAAGGCGCGTTCTCGCAGGCGTTCGTGCCGATTCTCGCCGAATACCACCGTCAGCGCGGCCCGGGTGCGACGCGCGATCTGATCGGGCGCGTCGCGACGCTGATGGCCATCGTGCTTCTCGTCGTGTCGGTGATCGGCATCCTCGCTGCGCCGGCGCTTGTCTATCTGCTCGCGGCCGGCTTCGCGCGAACGCCCGGCAAGGTCGAGCTGACCGCGGACCTGTTGCGCATCGTCTTTCCCTACATCCTGTTCGTGTCGCTCGTGTCGCTCGCCGGCGGCGTGCTGAACGTTCATCGCCGCTTCGCCATCCCGGCGTTCACGCCGGTGCTCCTGAACTTGTCGGTCATCGCCGCCGCGCTGCTGCTCGCGCCGCATGTCGATCCGCCGATCATGGCACTGGCCTGGGGTGTCGCGATCGGCGGCATCGCGCAGCTCGCGCTGCAGATCCGGCCGCTCATGAAGGTCGGCATGCTGCCGCGACCTTCGTTCGACTGGGGCGACGCTGGCGTCAAGCGCGTGCTCGTCGCCATGGTTCCGGCGATCCTCGGTGTATCCGCTGCGCAGATCTCGTTGTTGATCAACACCCAACTGGCAGCGTTGCTCGGCGACGGGCGCGTCTCGTGGATCACCTATGCCGACCGCTTGATGGAATTCCCGAGTGCGCTGCTCGGCGTTGCGATCGGTACCGTGCTCCTGCCTTCGCTTGCCAAGCATCACAGCGACGCGGATCACGCGCGCTATGCGGATCTGCTCGATTGGGGGTTGCGGCTCGCGCTGTTGCTCGCGTTGCCCGCCGCGCTTGCGCTGTGGCTGATCGCCGTGCCGCTGATCGCCACGCTCTATCAATACGGGCGCTTCACCGTGGATGATCTGTGGCAGGTTCGCGCGGCGTTGCTGGGCTATGCGGTCGGGCTCACGGCGTTGATCCTCGTGAAGATCCTCGCGCCCGGTTTCTACGCTCGACAGAATCTTCGGACGCCGGTCAAGATCGCGTTCGTCACGGTCCTCATCACGCAGACGATCGCGTTGCTGCTCATGCATCCGCTTGGACACGCAGGGTTGACGCTCGCGACAAGCCTCGGCGCGTGCTTCAACGCCGGAATGCTGTTCTGGTTCCTCTATCGTCGCAGGCATTACACGCCGTGCGCCGGTTGGCCCGCGTTCCTCATCAAGATCGCCGTGGCGCTTGCCGTCCTGGGAGCAGTGCTGCTCGCTGTCTCCGGACCTTCGTCGTTCTGGATCGCCGCGACGCTCACGTCGAAGGTCATGCGCCTCGCTCTCGTCATTGCGGCGGGGGGCTTCGCGTACTTCGCCGTGCTCTATCTGCTCGGATTCCGCTGGTCGGACTTCAATCGCCGCGACACATCGCACGCCGGCGGGACGATCGGGGCATCCGACGATCAATGAATCGCCGCGACGATGAGGGTCGCGATCGACTGCTATTCCCGCCGGCCCGCGATGTGCTCGAGGCGCGAAATCTTGTCGCGGGCGACGACCGCCGAGTCAGTACACGAAGCCGCGTTGCATCGCCGCTTGGTCGGCTCGCCATGACGGGAGCAGAATCTGCCCCCGGCCCCGCGCGCGAACCCAGCGTTTGCAAGCGAGACCTTCGCCCTGCGCGGGCGAGTGTCGGCCGCGCGTCGCGCATTCACGAGGAGGAGTGACGGCATGGTGCAGAACTGGCATTCGATGGACGCGCAGCAGGTGGCGCGCGACCTCGGCGTCGATCCGCAGCGCGGACTCTCTCGCGCCGAGGTGGACAAGCGCCTCGCCGAGCATGGTCCCAACGAGCTCACGCAGGAGGAGCGCGACTCGCCGTGGAAGCTGTTCTTCGATCAGTTCAAGAACATCCTCATCGTCATCCTGATCGTCGCGACCCTGCTGTCGGCCTTCGTCGGCGAGTACGTCGATGCGATCATCATTCTTGTCATCATCATCTTCTGCGCCGTCCTGGGCTTCGTGCAGGAGTACCGCGCCTCCAAGGCGCTCGACGCGCTGAAGAGCATGCTGACGCCGATGATCACGGTGCTGCGCGACGGCACCGAGCAGGAGATCGCGTCGAAGGAGCTCGTTCCCGGCGACGTGCTGGTGCTCGAAGCGGGAGACCGAATCCCCGCCGACGCGCGCATTGCCGAGAACCACTCGCTGCAATGCGACGAAGCACCCCTCACCGGGGAGTCGCTGCCGGTGATCAAGGATATCGCGGCCGCGCGTGACGACGCGCCGGTGGGCGATCGGCGCGACATGGTGTTCACCGGGACGACGGTCACGTACGGTCGCGGCAAGGCGGTCGTGACGGCCACCGGGATGCGCACCGAGTTCGGCAAGATCGCCAAGGAGGTGTCGGCGGTCGAAGAGGAGCAGACGCCGCTCGAGCGACGCACCCAGGAGATCGGCAAGTGGCTGGGCATCATCACGCTCGGTATCTGCGTGCTCGTGCTCGGCGTGAGCCTGGTGCGGGAGCTCTACGACGGGACGTTCAAGATGTCCGACGTGCTGCCGATGGTGCTGTTCGCCATCGCGCTCGCGGTCGCAGCCGTGCCCGAAGCACTCGCGGCCATCGTCACCGGCGCGCTCGCCATTGCGATGCATGAGATGGCGAAGCGCAACGCGTTGGTCCGCAAGATGCCGGCCGTGGAGACGCTGGGGTGCACCAGCGTGATCTGCTCAGACAAGACCGGCACGCTGACCAAGGGTGAGATGACGGTGCGTCGCATCTACGCGGGCGGTCACTCGCTCGAGGTGAGCGGCGGCGGCTATTCGCCCGAAGGACGCATCGAGGGCCCCGCCGACGACCCCGGCGTGCGTCTGCTGCTCACGGCCGGCGTGCTCGCAAGTGATGCCGTCATCGGTCAGGACGGCGCGCGGCTGTTCGTGAAGGGCGATCCCACCGAAGGCGCGCTGGTCGTTGCCGGTACGAAGGGAAGCGTCGGCACCGAGGAGACGCGCCGTTCGGCGCCGCGGCTCGAGGAGTTTCCGTTCAGCTCCGAGCGCAAGCGCATGACCACCATTCACCGGATGCCCGACGGGAAGGTGATGGCGTTCATGAAGGGAGCGCCCGAAGTCGTGCTCGAGCGCTGCACGAAGTTGCAGGCCGGAGCCGGAACGCAGCCGCTCGACGACGAGGCGCGCGCGCGTTTGCTGCAAGTCAACGAAGGGATGGCCAACGATGCGCTTCGCGTGATCGGCGTCGCGGGCAAGGAGGTCTCGTCGTCGTCAGCATACGTGGAGGACGAGATCGAACGCGACCTCACGTTTCTCGGCTTCGTCGGCATGATGGACCCGCCGCGCGAAGAGGCGAAGGAGGCGGTCAGTGTCTGCCGCCAGGTCGGCATCCGGCCGGTGATGATCACCGGCGACCACAAGCTCACGGCGGTCGCGGTCGCCAAGGAACTCGGCATCTTCCGCGAGGGCGACGAAGTGATGACCGGCGACGTGCTTGCGAAGATGGACGACCACGCGCTCGCGGCAGTCGTCGAGAAGGTGTCTGTGTACGCGCGCGTTTCGCCCATGGACAAGCTGAAGATCGTCAAGGCGTGGAAGGCGAAGGGCCACGTCGTGGCGATGACCGGCGACGGCGTCAACGACGCACCTGCGCTCAAGCACGCCGACATCGGCATCGCGATGGGGATCAGCGGCACTGACGTTGCGAAGGAGGCGGCGGACATCGTGCTCGCCGACGACAACTTCGCAACCATCGTGAAGGCGATCGAGCGCGGGCGCTGGATCTACGACAACATCAAGAAGTACCTCACCTACCTGCTGCGCGCCAACATCACCGAAGTGGTGGTGCTGGGCGGCGTGGTGATGGTCCTCGGGCCGCAGTTCCTTCCGCTGCTCCCGGCGGCCATCCTCTACATCAACCTCGCGTCCGACGGTCTCCCCGCGCTGGCGCTCGGCATCGCTCCGCCCGACAAGGACATCATGATGCGGCCGCCGCGCGATCCGAACGAGAGCGTATTCTCGTTCGACGTGCGAACGTTCATCCTGCTCGGTGCGTTGATCGAATGCCCGATCTTCCTCTATCTCTTCTTCAGCAACATGCACGACCTCGAGGCGGCCCGCACGCAGGTGTTCATGATGTTCGTGATCATCGAGCTCATGCTGGCGCTCAATTTCCGCTCGCTGCGCTACGGGCTGCTGGAAGCGCCTCCGCACAAGTGGCTGATCATCGCCATCGTCTGGGAGCTGGCGCTGATCGCCGTGCTGCTCCAGTTCGACGCGGTGCGCGAGGCATTCGGCATCAACATGCCGACGTGGCAGAGCGTGGGCTACGTGATCCTGATCGGCATCGGCATCATGACCACGATCGAGATCGTTAAAGCCGTGCTGCGGCGGCGCGTCGTTCCGGTTTCCGCCACGCAGGTTGCGTGATCTCCGGTAATGGGGTCGGAGTACTTTGTCCGCGAACAGCACGCATCGTTGGTATCGACAGAGGACGATAAACTACCGACCCCATTACTCGTCGTGGCATCGGACGATCAATAGATCGCCGCGACGACGAAAATCGCGATCGCAACCGCTACCCCCGCCGGCCAACCGATCTCCTCGAGGCGCGAAACCTTGTCGCCGGCGACGATCTCGACGGGCACCGTGGTGCGCGCGAGCACCTTCTCCGTCGTCGAGTCCTCGAGCATGCGCGTGAGCGAGTTCTTCCGCGCCGTGCTCATCAGGATGCGGGCGCACTCGAGCCGACGCGCTTCCTCGACGATCGCTTCGCCCTTGTCGCCGATGCGGATGTGCGTCGAATACGGAATGCGATGCTTCTCGAGCGCTTCGCACGCGTTCTTCAGCACCTTCCGGGCCTCGTCCTCGTAGAAGTCGTCGCGCAAATCCCGGCGGAGGAATTGCGACACGTCCGTCCTGAGCGGCGTGCGTACGTTGAGCAGATGGACTTCCAGCGTCGGATCGTGCGCAAACTCGTTGGCCAGCTGGCGCATCGCGTGCGCGTCGTTTCGCGAGCCGTTGATCGGTACGAGAATCCGGTGCTTGCCTTCGCCGTTCGCGGACGGCGCAGCGTTGCGCTCGAAGGCCTGGGAGCCCTCGAAGGCTTCGAGTCTCGCGCTGATGCGCGACTCGAGATGGCGGTGGTTCTTGACGAAGCCGGCCCATAGAACGCCGCCGACGATCGTCATGTAGAGCAAAGGGACCAGCACCGGATAGGCGGTGAAGACGGACGCGGCGAACGGCTCGCTCGCGATCATCTTGGCTGCCGTCCACCCGAGCACGGCGGCACCCAAGTAGACGATGGCCGGGAAGCGCTCGACCCAGCGCAGCAGGAGCTGCGATCCCCACACGACGATCGGAATGCTGATCAGAAGCCCGAGCACGACGAGCAGATAATTGCCGTGCGCAGCACCCGCGACGGCAAGCACATTGTCCAGTCCCATCACCGCGTCGGCGATGACGATGGTTCGCATCGCTGCCCAGAACGTCGTCGGCGCCTCGCCTCCCTCGTGCGAGACATCCGGCTCCGGAAGCAGCAGCCGATAAGCGATCCAGATCAGCGCGAGGCCGCCTACCAGCAACAACCCCGGAACCTGCAACAGCCACACGACGATCAGCGTCATCGCGCTGCGCACGGCGACCGCGCCAACCATGCCCCAGACAACCGCGCGCTTTTGCAGCTGTGGCGGCAGGCGCCGCGCGGCAAGCGCGATGACGATGGCGTTGTCGCCCGCAAGCATCAGATCGATGACGATGATCGCGGCGAGGCCGGTGAAGAATTGCGTCGAAAACAGTTCCATGGTTTCTCGCGTTGCTTGCTGTGACTTCGACGGCGCCGCTACGGCTTGCGGTGCGGGCAGCGCGGCTTCATGCAGTCGGCGTAGAGATACAAAGCGTGCTCGGTGATCGCGAACCCGCGGTCGCGCGCGATGCGCTGCTGCCGCTTCTCGATCTCCGCGTCGTAGAACTCCTCGACACGCCCGCACTGCAGGCAGACCAGATGGTCGTGGTGCTTGCCTTCGTTGAGCTCGTAGACGGCCTTGCCGGACTCGAAGTGATGCCTGATCAAAAGACCCGCCTGCTCGAACTGCGTAAGCACGCGATAGACGGTCGCAAGCCCGATGTCGAGCCCTTCGTCGAACAGCCGGCGATAGACGTGTTCCGCCGTCATGTGCCGCATCGGCGATGTCTCGAACAGGTTGATGATGCGAAGGCGCGGCAGCGTGGCCTTGAGGCCGGCGCTCTTCAAGTCCTGGGCCGTGCTCATGTCGCCTTCGGTTGTCTCCGTGACCGGCGATGAGCGCTTCGGGACGGCCCTGCGGCACTCATGCGGCGTTGCCTATAATAACGGCTTCGCGAACGCACTCGTCACTCACGCTAGGCAACGTGTTCATGCGCGTCCTATTAGCCATCGCAACCGTCTCCATCCTCTCCGGCTGCACGTCGTGGCGCGAGTACGTCCCCGACGTCCGCCGGCTCGGCGTGTACAAGCTCGACATCAACCAGGGCAACTACACCACGCAGGACATGGTCGAGAAGCTGAAGGAGGGGCAGACGAAGCAGCAGGTCCGCCTGATCCTTGGCACGCCGCTTCTGGTTTCCGCGTTCCGCGACAATCGCTGGGACTACATCTACGAGTACACGCGGCAGGGCAAATCCGTCGAGCATCGCAAGTTCACGGCGTGGTTCGCCGACGACAAGCTCGCGCGCTGGGAGGGCGACGACTTGCCGGTGTCGGCGGCGCAATTGAACCGCATCGCCGCGGACCGCGCGCTTGCGCCGCAGCCGACGTCACCCGAGAAGAGTCCGTGGGAGCGGCTGCGCGAGATCTTCCGGGGCGAGTGGTGACGCTTCGCGTCGCGATCGCCGGTGCCGGCGGTCGCATGGGTCAGGCATTGATCGAGGCGACGTTGCGGGAGCCCGATCTCGCGCTCGCGGCCGCCCTCGACGTTCCGCAAGCCGAGACGCAGGGTCGTGATGCCGGCGAGCGCATCGGACGCAAGACCGGTGTCACCGTCGATGTCGATGTCGAGTCGGCGCTCGGGCGAAGCGATGTGTTGATCGACTTCACGCGGCCCGAGGGTACGCTTGCCCATGCAGCGGCATGCGCGCGTCACGGCGTTGCGCTGGTCGCGGGCACGACCGGGATGGGCGCATCGCAGAAGGCCGAGCTCGCCGCGAGCGCGAAGTCGATCGCGATCGTGTTCGCGCCCAACATGAGCGTCGGCGTCAATGTGCTCGTGAAGCTCGTCGAGCTGGCGACCGCCCGCCTCGGACCGGCGTACGACATCGAAGTCGTCGAGATGCATCATCGACACAAGGTCGACGCGCCGTCGGGGACGGCGCTTGCTTTGGGGTCTGCTGCGGCGCGCGCGCGCGACACGACGCTCGAAGACGCTGCCGTGTACGCACGTGAAGGCACGATCGGCGCGCGAAAGCCCGGTGCAATCGGCTTCGCGACATTGCGGGGCGGCGACGTTGTCGGCGAGCACACGGTCATTTTCGCGATCGACGGCGAGCGCGTCGAGCTGACGCATCGCGCGACGTCGCGGCAGACGTTCGCCGGGGGTGCGCTTCGCGCTGCGCGCTTTGTCGCGGCACGTCAGGCGGAACGTCAGCCGGGGTTCTACGACATGGCTGACGTGCTCGGTCTTTGAGTTCTTCCTCGACTCCGTTCGATCTTTCAGGCCGCGTCGCGTTGGTGACCGGCGGCGGCAGCGGCTTGGGCTTCGCGATCGCGCGCGGACTTGCCGCGGCCGGCGCGCGCGTCACGATCAACGGGCGCAACGCCGACAAGCTCGAGCGCGCGGCAACTGCGCTTGCGCAGGAAGGCTTCGAGTCTCGGCTTTCGGCGTTCGACGTGACCGACGCGGAGGCTGTGCGCCGCGCCGTATCGGAGCTCGAACAGGCGGCGGGTCGAATCGATATCGTGATCAACAACGCAGCGCTCAACAAGCGCGGACCGTTCGAGACGTACGCGAGCACCGACTGGCACAAGCTGATGGCGGCCAATGTCGACGGCCCGTTCCACGTCACGCAGGCCGTGCTGCCGGGAATGAAAGCGCGCAAGGCGGGCAAGATCGTCAACATCTGTTCGCTCGCAAGCGATCTCGGCCGGCCGAACATCGTTCCCTACGCGGTCAGCAAAGGCGCGCTGAAGCAATTCACTCGCGCGCTTGCTGTCGAAGTCGCGCCGTACAACATCCAGGTCAACGGCATCGCGCCCGGCTTTTTCAAGACCGAGATGAACGCGGCCTTGATCGATGACGCCGAGTTTTCAAATTGGGTCGAGCGGCGCACGCCCGCCGGCCGCTGGGGCGAGCCGATCGACATCGCCGGCGCGGCGGTGTTTCTCGCCTCACCTGCCGCGGATTACGTGACCGGTGCGATGCTCAATGTGGACGGCGGCTTCGCGGCTTCCTACTGACGGCCGTCGCGCTCAGTTGCTCTCGGTGACGCTCAGTTGCGTTACAATTCGATGCCTCTAGCGGGGAGGGTTCGAAGAGCCTTCCCCGTTTTCGCGTCCGCCATCGTCGAACGCGTCGTTCGTCGGTGCCCGCGGTGAGGCGGCCACCGCCATGAACGCACCTGACGCCTCGATCGTCGCTCCCCGCACGCCGCTCTTCCCGCCGTTCGTTCCGGCGCTGCTCGCGCTCGTGGATGGAACGGTGCTGCGCGGTCGATCGATCGGCGCTGCGGGGACTGCCGTCGGCGAGGTCGTGTTCAACACGTCGATGACCGGCTACCAGGAGATCCTGACCGACCCTTCGTATGCGGGACAGATCGTCACGCTGACTTATCCACACATCGGCAATGTCGGCGTCAATGCGGAAGACGCCGAGAGCAAGCGCGTGTTCGCGGCCGGACTCGTCATTCGCGACCTGCCGCGCACGATGTCGAACTTCCGCGCCGCGTGTGATTTGTCGGGTTACCTGATCGCGGCCGATGTCGTCGGCATCGCCGATGTGGACACGCGAAAGCTGACGCGCATCCTGCGCGACAAGGGCGCGCAGAACGGCTGCATTCTCGCGGGCGGCGTCCATGACGACGACGTCGTGACCGATGCCATCGCGCGTGCGCGTTCGGCGCCGTCGATGGTCGGGCAGGATCTCGCGAAAGTGGTCAGTTGCACGGTCCCCTACGAGTGGACGACGTCGACGTGGGCGCTCGGCGAAGGATTCAAGCCGCTTGCGAACCCGCGCTATCACGTCGTCGCATACGACTATGGCGTGAAGCACAACATCCTGCGGATGCTGGCCGCACGCGGTTGCCGCGTCACCGTCGTGCCCGCGAAGACGCCGGCGCGCGATGTCCTCGCGATGAAGCCGTCGGGCGTTTTCTTGAGCAACGGCCCGGGCGATCCCGAGCCCTGCGACTACGCGGTCGGCGCGATCCGCGAGATCGTCGAGTCCGGCACGCCGACGTTTGGTATCTGCCTTGGCCATCAGCTGCTCGGGCTCGCGTCCGGGGGCAGGACGATGAAGCTCAAGACCGGACATCACGGCGCGAATCATCCGGTGCTCGACAACGATACCGGCCAGGTGTTGATCACGAGCCAGAACCACGGCTTCGCCGTCGATCCGAAAACGCTGCCGTCGAACGTTCGAGTCACTCACGTTTCACTGTTCGACGGCACGAATCAGGGCATCGCGCGCACTGACAAGCCGGCATTCTCGTTCCAGGGTCATCCGGAAGCGAGCCCGGGCCCTCACGATATCGGCCCGCTGTTCGATCGCTTCGTGCAAATGATGGACAAGAAATGATGAACGACCCCTACGCCCGCTTCGCTTGCTGCCCCCAGGGGGGGCGCGGTGAGTCGCTTGGGGCGGCTGGCCTCCTCGTACCGACGTTGTCATGCATCAAGCTCGAGTCGGCCATCTCGTGTCGACATCGCGTGTTGACTTCCTACGCCGCGATCCCGACGCAGATACATCGCGCGGGGCCCCTCGCCGCCCGCTCGCGCCTCGCCCGGCCCGACTGACGATGCCGAAGCGCACCGACCTCGACAGCATCCTCATCATCGGCGCCGGCCCGATCATCATCGGTCAGGCGTGCGAGTTCGATTACTCGGGCGCGCAGGCGTGCAAGGCGCTGCGCGAGGAGGGCTACCGCGTCATCCTTGTGAACAGCAATCCGGCGACGATCATGACCGACCCGGAGATGGCCGATGTCACCTACATCGAGCCGATCACGTGGCAGATGGTCGCGAAGATCATCGAGCGCGAGCGGCCTGACGCGCTGTTGCCGACGATGGGCGGGCAGACGGCGTTGAACTGCGCGCTCGATCTCGCGCGCGAAGGTTTGCTGACGAAGTTCGACGTCGAGCTGATCGGCGCGTCGAAGAAGGCGATCGACAAGGCCGAGGATCGCGAGAAGTTCAAGGCCGCGATGACTCGCATCGGCCTCTCAAGCGCGCGTTCGGGCCTCGCGCACTCGCTCGACGAAGCGCACAAGATGCAGGCGGAGCTTGGCTTTCCGGTCGTGATCCGCCCGTCGTTCACGCTCGGGGGCACCGGCGGGGGCATCGCGTACAACAAGGACGAGTTCGACGAGATCTGCAAGCGCGGCTTGCTGATGAGCCCGACGTCCGAGCTCCTGATCGAGGAGAGCCTGCTCGGTTGGAAAGAGTTCGAGATGGAGGTCGTGCGCGACCGCAGGGACAACTGCATCATCGTGTGCTCGATCGAGAACGTCGATCCGATGGGCGTGCACACCGGCGACTCGATCACCGTCGCGCCGGCGCAGACGCTGACCGACAAGGAATACCAGATCATGCGCGATGCGTCGGTCGCGGTGCTGCGCGAGGTCGGCGTCGACACCGGCGGCAGCAACGTGCAGTTCGCCATCAATCCGGCCGACGGTCGCATGATCGTGATCGAGATGAATCCGCGCGTTTCGCGCAGTTCCGCGCTCGCATCGAAGGCGACGGGGTTTCCGATCGCCAAGATCGCGGCGAAGCTCGCGGTTGGCTACACGCTCGACGAGCTCGCGAACGACATCACCGGCGGTCAGAATGGACACCGCATGCCTGCATCGTTCGAGCCCACGATCGACTACGTCGTCACCAAGGTGCCGCGCTTCGCGTTCGAGAAGTTCCGCCAGGCCGACGACCGGCTGACGACGCAGATGAAATCGGTCGGCGAAGTGATGGCGATCGGCCGCACGTTCCAGGAATCGCTGCAGAAGGCGCTGCGGGGACTCGAAGTCGGCGTCGACGGCTTCAACCTGAAGAGCGTCGATCCCGACAAGATCGGCGACGAGCTCGCGTACCCGCGTGCCGAACGGCTGTGGTACGTCGCAGACGCGTTCGGCATCGGCATGTCGGTCGAGGAGCTGCACGGCTACACGAAGATCGACCCATGGTTCCTCGCGCAGATCAAGGAGATCGTCGATCTCGAGCTTGCCGTCGAGCAACGGACGCTTGCGGACCTGTCACGCGAGGACTTGCGCGAACTCAAGCGCAAGGGCTTCGCCGATCGGCGCCTCGCGCATCTGTTGAAGACGACGGAAGCGGAAGTACGCGCACGCCGCCATGCGCTCGGTCTGCGGCCGGTCTACAAGCGCGTCGACACCTGCGCCGCCGAATTCGCCACGCGCACGGCGTATCTTTATTCGACGTACGAGGAAGAATGTGAAGCCGACCCGACAGATCGCCGCAAGGTGATCGTTCTCGGCGGCGGGCCGAACCGCATCGGGCAAGGGATCGAGTTCGACTATTGCTGCGTGCACGCCGCGATGGCGCTGCGCGAGGACGGCTACGAGACGATCATGGTCAACTGCAATCCGGAGACCGTCTCGACCGACTACGACACCTCCGACCGGCTCTACTTCGAGCCGCTGACGCTCGAGGACGTGCTCGAGATCGTGCACGTCGAGAAGCCGTGGGGGGTGATCGTCCAGTACGGCGGGCAGACGCCGTTGAAGCTCGCCCGCGACCTCGAACGCAACGGCGTGCCCATCATCGGCACGACGCCCGACATGATCGACATGGCCGAGGATCGCGAGCGCTTCCAGCAGATGCTCAATCGCCTCCGATTGAAGCAGCCGCCGAATCGCACGGCCCGAACCGAAGCGCAGGCGATCGCGGCCGCGGAGGAGATCGGATATCCGCTCGTCGTGCGGCCGTCGTACGTGCTCGGTGGACGCGCGATGGAAGTGGTGCACGAGCCCGTCGATCTCGAGCGCTACATGAAGGAAGCGGTCAAGGTGAGCAACGACAGCCCGGTGCTGCTCGACCGCTTCCTGAACGACGCGATCGAAGTCGACGTGGACGCCGTCGCCGACGGCCGCGACGTCCTGATCGGTGGCATCATGGAACACATCGAGCAGGCGGGCGTGCATTCCGGCGATTCGGCGTGCTCGCTGCCGCCGTTCTCGTTGTCTACCGAGTTGCAGGACGAATTGCGCCGACAAACGGTTGCGATGGCGAAGGCGTTGAACGTCGTCGGATTGATGAATGTTCAGTTCGCCATCCAGCAGGATGCGCAAGGCCGTTCGACTGTCTACGTGCTCGAAGTCAACCCGCGTGCTTCGCGCACGGTTCCGTATGTGTCGAAGGCCACGGGACGACCGCTCGCCAAGATCGCGGCGCGCTGCATGGTCGGGCGCTCGCTCGCCGACCAAGGCGTGGGCGACGAAGTGCATCCGCCTTACTTCTCCGTCAAAGAAGCGGTGTTCCCATTCATCAAGTTTCCCGGCGTCGACACGATCCTCGGCCCGGAGATGAAGTCGACCGGCGAGGTGATGGGCATCGGCGAGACGTTCGGCGAGGCGTTCGTCAAGAGCCAGCTCGCCGCCGGCGTGCGCCTGCCGACATCGGGCAAGGTTTTCCTGAGCTTGCGCAATGCCGACAAGCCGCGGGCCATCGACACCGCACGCATGCTGCACGAGCTCGGTTTCGAGATCGTCGCGACGCGCGGCACGGCGGCTGCGCTCGCGGCGGCGGGTGTGCCGGTCATCTCGGTGAACAAGGTCGCCGAAGGCCGCCCCCACATTGTCGACATGCTGAAGAACGACGAGATCGCGATGGTGATCAATACCGTCGAGGAGAAGCGCAGCGCGATCAAGGACAGCTACGCGATCCGCCGTGAAGCGCTGAACGACATGGTGCCGACGTACACGACGATCGCAGGCGCGCGCGCTGCGGTGATCGGCATGCGTACGATGCGCGAGATGCTGCCCTACGCGGTGCAGGCACTGCACCAGCGGCTGCAATAGGGCACGAATTGGTCTAAACTAGGTTACGAACCGGAGGCGCCGCGTCGCTTCCGGTCTTTCTTTTTTCACCGCCATGACCCGCATACCGATGACCGTTGAAGGCGCCGATCGCCTGAAGGCGGAGCTATTGAAGTTGAAGAGCGTCGACCGTCCCGCCGTCATTCAGGCGCTCGCGGATGCGCGGAGCAACGGCGACCTGACCGAAAACGCCGATTACGACGCCGCGAAGGAGCGCCAGGGCTTCGTCGAGGGCCGCATCGCCGACGTCGAGATGAAGCTCGCCAACGCGCAGGTCATCGACCCGACGACGATCGAAGCGGACGGTCGCGTCGTGTTCGGCGCCACCGTCGAGATCGAGGATCTCGATAGCGGCGAACGAGCGCGCTACCAGATCGTCGGCGACGACGAAGCCGACATCAAGGCGCAGAAGATCTCGGTCAACTCGCCGATCGCGCGCGCGTTGATCGGCCGGAGCGAAGGCGACGCCGCCGAGGTCCAGGCGCCCGGCGGCACGCGCGCTTACGAGATCGTCAACGTCGACTATCGCTGACGCGGACGTTGACCAGCGCGATCCCTCCGCCGACCATCATCGCCGCCGCGAGGAACGTCGGCGTCAACGGATCGCCGAGGAACAGATGTCCGAAAGCCACGCCGAACAACGGTGCGGCGAACGAGAACACCGACAGTCGATTCGCGAGATAGCGGGTGAGGAGCCAGAACCACGTCAGATAGCTCGCGAAAGCAACGACGATCGATTGGTAGGCGAGGCTTGCAACGGCGGCCGGGGACCACGCGATCACGCCGGGCTCGCCCATCGCGATCGAAACCAGCGGCAACATCAGCGCCGAGACGCCCAGCTGATAGAGCAACGTCTTGGTTGCCGCGACGCGGGTGAGCCGCGTCGCGCGTATCAGCACGGTCGTCGTCGCCCAACCGATCGCCGCCAGGACACCGAACGCATCGCCTAGCAATGTCGCATCGCCGGTTGACGCGAACCCATCGCCGAATGCGACGCCGATACCCGCGAACGCGACGCCCACGCCAAGCCACTGCAACGTTGCGAGCCTCTCGCCCGGCACGAACAGCGCGAGACCGAGCGCCGTCAGCGGCGGTGCAAGATAGATGAACACCACCATTCGCGCCGCGGTCGTGTGCGCGAGCCCGGCATAGATCAGCGCGAACTCGCCGCCGAACAGCAATCCGGCGAGCATCCCCGGCACGAGCGTTCCATCGCGTTCGAACAGCGGGATGCGACGAAACGTTGCCCACGCGACGACCAGCGCCGTTGCGATCGCTGAACGAATCGCACCCTGCATCACGAGCGACACCGACGGCGCCGCCAGTTTGATTGCGACCTGCTGAAAGCCCCACAACGCGCACAACACGAGCATCGCCGTGACGGCGAGCGCATCAAGCGGATGACGTGTGTCGCTGGTCAAGTCGCGCGACGCCGCCTGCGGGGATTCGGCGCCGACTTGCCGCTCGACGGCCGGGAACGCGGCTCAACCTTGGCGGGCCTGGGTTGATCTTCCTCCGCCGGGCGCCAGATGATCAGCAGTTTCCCGAGATGCTGCACCGGTGCGGCGTCGAGCGCTGTCGCGATTTGCGCGAGCAGCGCTTCGCGTTCTGCGCGGTCCTCCGAGAACACGCGCACCTTGATCAGACCATGCGCCTTCAACGCGATGTCGATCTCGCGCAGCACCGCCGGCGTGAGGCCCTGCTGCCCGACGGTGGCGACCGGATGCAGGGCGTGGGCCTTACCGCGAAGTTCGCTTCGCTGCCGTGGCGTCAGTTCCATGCCGCAAGTTTATCCGGCGCGACGACGACAGGTGCTGCGATAATCGGGCAGGACTTCTGAGCCGCACGACGATGACCAACATCGATCCGGACGAAATCCACCGCCTCGTCGATCCGTGGGTGGACGGAACCGACGACGATCCGGAGGAAACGCGCGAGTGGGTCGATGCGCTGGCGGCGGTCGTGCGCCGCTGCGGCTCGGCGCGCGGTCTCTACCTCTTGAAGCGGCTCGAAGAGGAAGCGCAGCAGCTGGGCGTCGTCGCGCACGTGCCGCCGCATTCGGCGTACCAGAACACGATCCCGCTTGCGCAGCAAGGCCCGTATCCCGGTGACTTGGTACTCGAGCAACGCATCACGTCGATCGTCCGCTGGAATGCGCTCGCGATGGTCGCGCGCGCGAATCGCGTGTCCGGCGAATTGGGCGGTCACATCGCAAGCTATGCGTCGGCGGCCGAGATCTTCGAAGTCGGCTTCAATCATTTCTTTCGCGGCGCGAAGGATGCCGCGGGCGGTGATCTCGTCTACTTCCAACCGCACTCCGCGCCCGGCGTCTACGCGCGCGCATTTCTGGAAGGCCATCTGAGCGAAGAGCGGCTCGCGCGTTATCGGCGGGAAGTCGAAGGGCCCGGCCTCTGCTCGTATCCGCACCCGTGGCTGATGCCGGACTTCTGGCAGTTTCCGACCGGGTCGATGGGGCTCGGCCCGATCTGCGCGATCTACGAGGCGCGTTTCATGCGTTATCTCGCCCATCGCGGACTGGCGTCCACGGCCGATCGTCACGTCTGGGGCGTGTTCGGCGACGGCGAGATGGACGAGCCGGAATCGCTGGCGGCACTGACGCTCGCTGCGCGCGAGCGCCTCGACAACCTGACGTTCATCATCAACTGCAACCTGCAGCGGCTCGACGGTCCGGTGCGCGGCAACGGGCAGATCATCCAGGAGCTCGAGGCGCTGTTCACGGGCGCGGGCTGGAACGTCGTCAAGGTGTTGTGGGGCTCCGACTGGGATGCGCTGTTCGCGCGCGATACCACGCACGCGCTTCTGCGTCGCTTCGCCGGGACGGTCGACGGTCAGTACCAGAGGCTCGGCGCGAACGACGGCGATTACAACCGTGATCATTTCTTCGGACTCGACCCCGAGCTCCGTGCGCTGGTCGCGCACATGACGCCTGAGGAGATCGACGGATTGACCCGCGGCGGACATGATTTCCGCAAGCTTTACGCGGCGATGAGGCTTGCGCGCGAGCATGGCGGTCAGCCGACGATCATTCTGGCCAAAACGAAGAAGGGCTACGGCATGGGCGCGACCGGCGAATCCCGCATGACCGCGCATCAGCAGAAGAAGCTCGACTTCGAGGCGCTCACCGGGTTTCGCGATCGCTTCTCGTTGCCGTTGTCGGACGACGATCTGGAATCGCTGCGCTTCTACAAGCCGGCCGACGACAGCCGCGAGATGGCGTATCTGCGCGAGCGTCGTGCGCGACTCGGTGGCGCCCTGCCGCGATGGCGTGACGAAGCACCGGCAGTCGAAGTGCCGCCGTTTCGAACCTACGCGAAGTTCGCCATCGACGCGGCAGGCAAGGAGATGTCGACGACGATGGCCTTCGTGCGGCTCCTGGGACAGCTGCTCAAGGACGCAGCGCTCGGGCCGCGCATCGTTCCGATCGTTGCCGACGAGGCGCGCACGTTCGGCATGGCGAATCTGTTTCGCCAGGTCGGCATCTATTCGCCGGTCGGCCAGCTCTACGAGCCCGAGGATGCGCATTCGATCCTTTCCTACCGTGAGGCGCGCAACGGCCAGTTGCTCGAGGAAGGCATCACCGAGGCGGGGGCGATGTGCTCGTGGATTGCAGCCGCGACGTCGTACAGCGTGCACGGGCTCGCGATGCTGCCGATGTACATCTATTACTCGATGTTCGGCTTCCAGCGCGTCGGTGATCTGATCTGGGCCGCCGCGGACCAGCGCGCCCGCGGCTTCCTGCTCGGCGCGACGGCCGGTCGCACGACGCTCGCAGGGGAGGGACTGCAGCACCAGGACGGCAGCAGCCACGTCGTCGCGGCGACGATCCCGAATTGCCGCGCGTACGACCCGGCGTTCGCCTACGAGCTCGCGATCATCCTCGATCACGGGATGCGCCAGATGCTCGAGCAGCGCGAGGACGTGTTCTATTACGTCACGATGATGAACGAGAGCTACGCGCATCCGTCGCTGCCCGACGGCGTGGATGCCGACATCATCAACGGCATGTATAGGTTGCAGTCGCACGAGCCCGCAAATGCGCGGCATCACGTCCGCCTGCTCGGGTCGGGAACGATCCTGCGCGAGGTCGTTGCCGCCGCGCAGCTCTTGACCGACGATTGGAACGTTGCGAGCGATGTCTACAGCGTGACGAGCTTCAGCGAGCTCGCGCGCGATGCTCGAGCGGCAGCGCGATGGAATCGACTGCATCCCGACAGCAGCCGTCGCGAAAGTCATGTCGCGAAGCTTCTCGCAGGCAATGCGCCAGTGATTGCCGCCACCGATTACGTTTGCGCTTATCCCGAGCTTATCGCCGCGCACGTCGACGCGCCGTTCACCGCGCTCGGGACCGACGGCTTCGGTCGCAGCGATACGCGCGCGGCGCTGCGCCGCTTTTTCGAGGTCGATCGCCATCACGTCGTGATCGCCGCGCTCGATGCGCTCGCCAGTGCCGGAATGCTTGCGGGCACCGTCGTCGGCAACGCGATCGACAAGTACGGCGTTGACCGCGACAGCGCCGCACCGTGGACGCGGTAGCCCGACGTAAAGCGCGCGCGATCGTGGAATGGCTGATCGTCGTCGTCGCGCTGGTCGTCGGCATTCCGGCAGCCGCCTGGTTCTCGCAGGAGCGGCTCATCTTCTTTCCGCAGCCGTTGACCGACACGACGCATCTTCCGGCGCATGCGAAGCCGCTCGACGTGGTTGCCGCCGACGGCACGCATCTCGCCGGCTTCACGATGATCGGCTCGATGCGGCCCGCGCCCGTGATCCTCTATTTCGGCGGCAATGCGGAGGAGATCTCGTGGACGCTTGCCGACGTTCGCTGGCCACGAACGCACATGATCGCCGGGCTCAACTACCGCGGCTATGGCCGCAGCCAGGGCAAGCCCGGCGAGGTCGCGCTGGTCAGCGACGGTCTCGTGTTGTACGACGCGATCGCCGCGCGCCCTGAAGTCGATCCGCGACGGATCATCGTTGTGGGTCGAAGCCTCGGCACCGGCGTGGCTGCGCGCGTCGCCGTGGGACGCCCGGTAGCGGGCGCGATCCTGATCTCGCCCTACGACAGTCTGGTTGCCGTCGGCCGGGGGCACTATCCGTGGTTGCCCGTTTCGTGGTTGCTGCGCCATCGCTTCGACTCGGTGTCCGCCGTCAAGGACGCACGCGTGCCGCTGCTGACCATCGTCGGCACCGCCGACGGCATCATTCCGCCCGGACGCTCGCGGGCGCTCCATGACGCCTGGTCCGGCCCGAAGCACTGGCTCGCGATCGATGGCGCGGGGCATAACGACCTCTCGATGTCGCGGGAGTTCTGGGACGGCATCGCGCGCTTTGCCGAAGCGCTGCCGCCGCGGGAGTGAAAGCGAAGGTCCGCAAGCCTCGCGCGAAGAAGGCGTGGATGCGCGAGCACGTCACCGATCCGTTCGTGAAGGAAGCGGTACGTACAGGGTTTCGTTCACGGGCGGCGTTCAAGCTCCTGCAGCTCGACGCGAAGGACCACCTGCTGCGGCCCGGCCTTCGCGTCGTCGACCTCGGTGCCGCGCCGGGCAGCTGGAGTCAGGTGCTGCGGCAAAAGCTCGGCCCGTCCTCGACGATCGTGGCGGTGGACGTGCTGGATCTCGAGCCTCTGGCCGGCGTAACGGTCGTCAAAGCCGACTTCACGACCGACGAGGGGCTTGCGCGCGTTACCACCGCGTTGCGTGACCTGCAGGTCGACCTTGTCGTTTCCGACATGGCCCCCAATCTGTCCGGCGTGGACAGCGCCGACCAGGCGCGCGCCTTGCATCTCGCAGAGCTCGCGCTCGCGTTCGCCGTCGAGCGGCTGCAACCGGGCGGCGACTTCGTCGTCAAAGCGTTTCAGGGGGAAGGCTTCGATCGCTTCAAGGCCGATGTATCCGGACACTTCGAAAGGACGTATATCCGCAAGCCCGAAGCGTCGCGCGATCGCAGCCGTGAACTGTTTGTCGTCGGTAAGAGATTCCGCGGTCGAGGCGATTCCACGGCAAGCTGTCGCTGAACGGCGACGGACGGCGCGCCCGACGGTGGCGTGAGCGAACGTTCGGACGATAAAATGGTCGGTTCGATGGGGACGGAACGCGACGTCCCTCTTTGCGGCGCGTGCCGTCGAAATTGGCACGAATCGCGCAGGAGCTCAATTGAACAACCTCCTCAAGAACATCGGCATCTGGCTCGTCATCGGGCTCGTCGTGCTGACCGTCGTCAAGCAGTTCGACTCGCGGCAGGCGACGCGCGACTCGGTGTCGTATTCCGAGTTCATGGAGAAGGCGCGGTCCGGCGGCGTCGAGAGCGCGAGCGTCGAAGGGCGCAAGATCGTGTGGACGTCTGCGGGGCAGGACAAGAAGCGCTACGTCACGTACAGCCCGGGCGACATCTGGATGGTCGGCGACCTCGTCAAGTACGGCGTCAAGGTCGAAGCCAAGCCGGAAGAGGAGCAAAGCTTCCTCGCGCAGATCTTCATCTCGTGGTTCCCGATGCTGCTTTTGATCGGCGTGTGGATCTTCTTCATGCGCCAGATGCAGGGCGGCGGTCGCGGCGGCGCGTTCAGCTTCGGCAAGAGCAAGGCGCGGATGCTCGATGAATCGAACAATACGGTGACGTTTGCCGACGTGGCCGGCTGCGACGAAGCGAAGGAAGAAGTCGCGGAGCTCGTCGAATTCCTGCGCGACCCCTCGAAGTTCCAGAAGCTGGGCGGACGTATTCCGCGCGGCGTCCTGATGGTCGGCTCGCCGGGGACCGGCAAGACGCTGCTTGCGAAGGCGATCGCCGGTGAAGCAAAGGTGCCGTTCTTCTCGATTTCCGGTTCGGACTTCGTCGAGATGTTCGTCGGCGTCGGCGCGGCACGCGTGCGCGACATGTTCGAGCAAGCAAAAAAGAACGCGCCGTGCATCGTGTTCATCGATGAAATCGACGCCGTCGGTCGTCAACGCGGTGCGGGCCTGGGCGGGGGCAACGACGAGCGCGAGCAGACGCTGAACCAGCTGCTGGTCGAGATGGACGGTTTCGAAGGCAACTCCGGCGTCATCGTCATCGCGGCGACCAACCGGCCCGACGTTCTCGATCCTGCGTTGATGCGACCGGGCCGCTTCGATCGCCAAGTCGTCGTTCCGCTGCCCGACATTCGCGGTCGCGAGCAGATCCTGCTCGTGCACATGCGCAAGGTGCCGATCGCGCCCGACGTCAAGGGCGAGATCATTGCGCGCGGCACGCCCGGCTTCTCGGGCGCCGATCTCGCGAACCTGGTCAACGAGGCCGCGCTGTTCGCCGCGCGTGGCAACAAGCGCCTGGTCGACATGGACGACTTCGAGCGCGCGAAGGACAAGATCATCATGGGCGCCGAGCGGCGCTCGATGGTGATGCCGGAAGAAGAGCGTCGCAACACCGCGTACCACGAGTCTGGTCATGCCATCGTTGCAAAGCTCCTGCCGAAGACCGATCCGGTGCACAAGGTCACGATCATTCCGCGTGGGCGTGCGCTCGGCGTCACGATGCAGCTGCCCGAGACCGACCGCTACTCGATGGACAAGGACCGGATGCTGTCGATGATCTCGGTGCTGTTCGGCGGTCGCATCGCCGAGGAAGTGTTCATGGACCAGATGACGACCGGCGCGTCGAACGATTTCGAGCGGGCGACGCATCTCGCCCGTGACATGGTGATGCGCTATGGCATGAGCGACGCGATGGGGCCGATGGTCTACGCCGAGAACGAAGGCGAGGTGTTCCTCGGCCGCTCGATCACGCGCACCGTCAACATGTCGGAAGAGACGATGAAGCGCGTCGACGCCGAAGTGCGCAAGATCATCGATGCGCAGTACGCCGTTGCGCGGCGCCTGCTCGAGGAGAACCGCGACAAGGTCGAGGCGATGGCGAAGGCGCTGCTCGAATTGGAGACGATCGATTCCGACCAGATCGACGACATCATGGCGGGCAAGCCGCCGCGGCCGCCGAAAGCCGTGACGTCGCCGCCGGCGCCACCGGCCGGCACGACGATCGGGCCGACGGGGACCGAGCCGTCGACGCGACCGGCATAGCCGACACGTCCGACGTTCGATCGAAGCAGCCGCGCACGCGGCTGCTTCATTGCGGCGATCGCGTCCTCGACCTCACGAGGCCGCGGGTCATGGGGATTCTCAACGTCACGCCGGATTCCTTTTCCGACGGAGGACGTTACTTCGACTGCGAACGCGCGCTCGACCATGCGCGACGCATGGTCGCCGACGGTGCCGACCTGATCGACGTTGGCGGCGAATCCACGCGGCCCGGCGCCGAGCCGGTCGACGAAGCCGCCGAGCTCGATCGCGTGCTGCCGATCGTGTCGTCGCTCTTCCGCGAAGGGGTGCTGGTCTCGATCGACACGTCGAAGCCGCGTGTCATGCGCGAAGCGGTCGGTGCCGGGGCGGCGATGATCAACGACGTGCGAGCGTTGCAAGACGAGGGCGCGCTTGGTGCGGCGGCGTCGACGCGCGCAGCCGTCTGCCTGATGCACATGCGCGGCACGCCGCGGACGATGCAGGACGACATCCGTTACGCGGACGTCGTGGCGGAGGTACGCGACTTCCTGCTTGCTCGCGCGCACGCCTGCGAACACGCCGGTATAGCCAGCGGGCGCATCGCGATCGATCCCGGCTTCGGTTTCGGGAAGGCCGTAGACGACAACCTGCGGCTCGCTAACGCGTTGCCGATATTTGCCGATTGCGGCTATCCGGTGGTTGCCGGATTGTCACGCAAGAGTTCGCTCGGCAAGGTGACCGGGCGGACGATCGACGACCGTCTGGCCGCCAGCCTGGCGGCGGCGATAGCGGCGGTCGCGCGCGGTGCGGCGATCCTGCGCGTGCACGACGTTCGCGAGACGGTCGATGCCATCGCCACATGGCGTGCCATCGAACAGGCGAAATGAGCCGGTTGCCGGACGGTCGTTCGCTAATCAGGTTGCGGTCGCTACAATGCCGCCCATCATGACGAAGCAGGTCGTTCGATGAGCACGCGTCGTTACTTCGGCACTGATGGAATCCGCGGTCGCGTCGGCGAGCCGCCGATCACGCCCGAGCTGGTGCTGAAGCTCGGTTATGCAGCGGGCCGCGTGCTGGCGAAGGGCGAGGGCGCGCGCAAGGGCGAGTCGCCGCGCGTGCTGATCGGCAAGGACACGCGCATCTCGGGCTACCTGCTGGAAGCGGCGCTCGAAGCGGGTTTGTCGTCGGCCGGTGTCGACGTCGACCTTACCGGCCCGCTGCCGACGCCGGCAGTTGCGTATCTGACGCGTGCGTTGCGGTTGTCGGCAGGCATCGTCATCAGTGCTTCACACAATCCGTTCGACGACAACGGCATCAAGTTCTTTTCGTCTTCCGGAACGAAGCTGCCCGACGACGTCGAAGCGGCGATCGAGCGCCACATGGACGAGCCGCTCGGCTGCGTGACGTCCGCCGAGCTCGGCAAGGCGCGGCGCATCGACGACGCGGCCGGCCGCTATGTCGAGTTCTGCAAGAGCACGTTTCCGTCCGAGCTCAACCTGCGTGGTTTCCGCATCGTCATCGACTGCGCCAACGGCGCCGCGTATCACGTCGCGCCGTGCGTGTTTCACGAGTTGGGCGCCGAGCTCGTCCAGGTCGGCGTGTCGCCCGACGGCCTGAACATCAACGCCGGCGTCGGCGCGACGCATCCCCGCTTTCTCGCCGAACAGGTCAAGCTTCATCGCGCGAACATCGGCATCGCGCTCGACGGCGATGGCGACCGGTTGCTGATCGCCGACGAGAACGGACGCACGTACGACGGCGACCAGCTCCTGTACGTCCTCGCTCGCGACTATCTGCGCCGCGGCATGCCTTCGCGCGGCGTCGTCGGAACGCAGATGTCCAATCTCGGTTTCGAGCACGCGCTTGCGAACGCCGGGATCGCGCTCGAGCGCGCACGCGTCGGTGATCGCTACGTGCTCGAGAAGATGGTCGAGAAGCGGTTTCTGCTGGGCGGCGAGAATTCCGGCCACCTGATCATGCTCGATCGCCATACGACCGGAGACGCGATCGTCGCGGCGCTCGCGGTCTTGCGTGCGCTCATCGAACAACAGACGACGCTCGCCGAAGCGACGGCACCGGTCGAGATGTTTCCGCAGCGGCTCATCAACGTGCCGATCCGGCGCGATTGGGACTGGCGCACGAGCGACGTCGTGCGCCGCGCCGAAGCTGACGCGGTCAGCGCGCTGTCCGACAGGGGCCGCGTGCTGCTGCGTCCGTCGGGCACCGAGCCAGTGCTGCGCGTGATGGTCGAAGCGCGCGAGCGGGCGCTCGCCGACACGCACGCGCAGCATCTCGCCGAAACGATCGCAAAGGCGGCCGGGCAGCGGCTCTAGGCGTGCGGCTCAAGTTCGCGGCGATCGGCCTCGACCACCGGCACATTTACGACCAGGTTCAAAGCCTGGTCGACGCCGGTGCGCAATGCGTCGGCTACTGGACCGATGGCACGCCGAAGACGCTCGACGGGTTCGTCAAGCGCTTTCCCGAGCTTCCGCGCGTCGACGATCGCCGGCGGCTTCTCGATGATCCGTCGATCCGCCTGATCACGTGCGCTGCCATCCCTTGCGATCGTGCAATGCATGCCGTCGAAGCGATGCGCGCCGGCAAGGATTTCATGGTCGACAAGCCGGGCGTGACGACGTTCGATCAGCTCGACGAGGTCCGCGGCGTGCAGCAGCATGCCGGCCGCATCTGGACGGTCAACTTCACCGAGCGGTTCGAAGTGCGCGCGGTCACGCGGGCGCTCGAGCTCGTGCGGGCGGGAGCGATCGGCGATGTCGTGCAGACGGTGGGCCTTGGCCCGCATCGATTGAATCGCGGGTTGCGCGATCCGTGGTTCTTCGATCGCGGGAAGTACGGCGGTATCCTGGTCGACATCGCATCGCACCAGATCGATCAGTTCCTTGCGTTCACCGGCGCCAGCGATGCGGAGATCGTGCTTGCGCGGACCTCCAACATCGCCCATGCGGGCGATCCTGACTTCGAGGACTTCGGCGAGATCGTCATGACGACCGGCGACGCGAATGCGTACATTCGCGTCGACTGGTTCACGCCCGACGGCTTGCCGACGTGGGGCGACGGCCGGCTGTTCATCACCGGTACGCGCGGCTCGATCGAGCTGCGCAAGTACGTCGACATCGCCGGTCGTGCAGGCAAGGATCACTTGTTCCTTGTCGACGCGAAAGATGCGCGCTATGTCGACTGCGGTGATGCGGGTCTTCCCTACTATGACAACCTGCTTCGCGACATCGAAGCCCGCACGGAGACCTCGATGAGCCAGGCGCACTGCTACAGGGTATGCGAGCTTGCGCTTCGAGCGCAGACAATCGCAGCCAAGGCCGGGCGCACGCGGTAGCATCTCGCTTTGCCGGTCACGGCGCCAGGAGAGCGTATGAACAAGCTGATCGCCATCGCCGTCGCGCTGATCGGGTTCGTCGTGCCCGCGCACGCGCAATCCGATTATCCGAACCGGCCGGTCCGCATCATGGTCGGGGCGAACGCGGGCGGCGGCACCGACGTGATCGCACGCATGCTCGCCGAGAAGTTCGCCGAGTCGCTGAAGCAGCCCTTCGTCGTCGAGAACCGCCCGGGCGCGTCGAACACGATCGCCGCGGATCTCACGGCAAAGGCGCCCGCCGACGGCTACACGCTGCTCGCGGCGACGAATACGGGTCAGGCCATTGCGCCCCATCTGCTGAAGCTCGGCTACGACCCATTGAAGCAGCTGCAGCCGATCGGGTTGATCGTCGTCGTTCCGAACGTGCTCGTCGTCGGCGACAAGATCGCAGCGAAGGACGTCAAGTCGCTCGTCGCCGCGGCCAAAGCGCAACCGGGCGCGCTCAAGTATGCGTCGTCCGGCGTCGGCAGCACACAGCACATCGCCGGCGAAGCGTTCGACCAGGCCGCCGGCATCAAGACGGTCCACGTGCCGTACAAGGGATCGAGCCAGGCGCACGTGGACATCCTCGGCGGCAACGTCGACATGATGTTCGACACGACGTCCTCGGCGATGCCGCATATCAAGTCGGGACGCTTCCGCCCGCTCGCGGTCACCTCGCCGCAGCGCTCCGCGGAGTTGCCGAATGTTCCGACGATCGCCGAAGCGGGTTATCCGGCCGCCGAGATGACCACGTGGTACGGCCTGTTCGTGACCGGCGGCACGCCGAAGCCGATCGTCGACAAGCTGCATGCGGAGCTCGTGCGCGTGCTGAAGCTTCCCGACGTGCAAGCCAAGCTCAAGGGACTCGGCGGCGAGCCCGGCGCGCTGTCGCTCGATGCGTTCGCGGAGATGAACAAGAAGGAGTACGACCGCTTCGGCGCGCTGATCAAGTCGGCGAACATCAAAGCTGAGTAAGACACCGATGTCGCGTCCTCGCATCGCATTCGTCGCCGGCGACCCGAACGGCATCGGGCCCGAGCTCACCGCCAAACTGTTGTCACGCGAGACGACCATCGAAGCCGCCGACGTGATCGTCTATGCCGACCCGGCGATGATCGTCGCCGGTGAGCGGATCGCGAAGGTTCACGCGCGTCTCGGACGCCCGAACGGCGGGCGCCGGGCGACGCTGAAAGTGCTCGATCTCGGCGGCGAGCGCGCGATCACGCCCGGCGTAGCGACCGAGGCGGGAGGGCGCGCAGCACTCGTTGCACTCGAGGCAGCTGCGCGCGACGCATCGCGCGGCGACGTCGCGGGCATCGTGTTCGCGCCGCTCAACAAGCACGCCTTGCGGCTCGCCGGCATGACGCACGAGGACGAGCTGCGGCTCCTGCAGGAGCGCTTCGGCGTCGACGGGTTCGTGTCCGAGTTCAACATCACCGGCTCGCTATGGACGTCGCGCGTCACGTCGCATGTTCCGCTGCGCGACGTCGCCGATGCGTTGACCGTCGACGGTGTCGTCCAGGCTGTCGAGCTCGTACATCGTTATCTCGTCGCGTCGGGTCGCAGCGCGCCCCGCATCGCGGTCACCGGCCTCAACCCGCACGCCGGCGACGGCGGCTCGATCGGCCGCGAAGAGATCGAGGTGATCGCGCCGGCGATCGACAAGGCGCGCGCGCTCGGCATGACGGTCGCCGGCCCGATGCCGTCGGACACGGTGTTTCTTGCCGCGAAGCGCGGGGACTACGACGCCGTCGTCACGATGTACCACGATCAGGGCCAGATCGCGATGAAGCTGATGGGATTCGATAACGGCGTGACGTTGCACGGCGGCCTGCCGGTTCCGGTCGCAACGTGCGCAAGCGGCACCGCATTCGACATCGTCGGCAGGAACGTGGCGAACGTCGAAGGATTGCAGCAGGCGTTCGATCTGGCAGTCGCTATCGCGTCACGATCAGGAACGTAGCTCCCGCTTCGCTTGCGCCTTCGTCCTTCGCGCGAAGCTTTCCTGCTCGCGCCAGCCGACGATCTCGCGGCCGCGCACCTTGCGATAGTCCGCAATGAACGCATCGATGGTCGCGTAGGGGCCGTCGACTTTCTCCGGACGGCTCGAATCGGCGTAGAACCACAGCGCGCCGTCGCGCCGGAACATCGCGATCCAATGCCGGCGCAGCGTGCGTCCTTCGATCGTCACCGGCGCGAACTCGATCATTAGGTAGCGCGCGGATAACTTCGGATCGATGCGATCGAGCGTCTCGACGCCGAAGCGCGCGAGATCGACGCAGACGCCTTGCGGCTTTGCGTAGAAATCGGCGGGTGCGTAGATCGCGGGTCTCGCTGTCGAGGCGTTGGTCGGCTCGGCCAACGCGAGCGCGCGCGTTCGATCGTAGACGAACGTCGCATCGAGGAATCGTGCGATGTCCTCGGGCGTGCGCCAGCGCGCAAGCGCATCGGCGTAGGTATCGTTGATACGCTGCGGCGGTGATGCAATTGATCGAGCCGCCGGCGCATCCGGCGGTTGTTGCGCTGCGGCCGGGCCGATGAGGGCCAGCACGACACACAGTACAGCGAGCAGAGGTCGGGTCGACATCGGATCTCCCGCGGGACGCGCTCGTATAATTGCACAATGGTCGCCGTTCTCCACGCCGCGCCGCGCGAGGTCGCTGCGTGGCTCGAGACTTTGCGCACGCCGTACGGCGACAACGTCGTACGCGACATGGCAGCCGCGTGGCAGACGTTGTGCGATGCGGCGGGCGACGAGCGCACGTCCGATGGCGAGCCGCTGACCGATCGTGCACTCGGCACTGCGACGATCCTGGCGGGCCTGCGACTCGACCCGGCTACGCTGCGCGCCGGCCTTCTGCATCCCCTGCCAACGCTTCGCGGCTTCAACGCGCGCGCATTTGCCGAGCGCGAGGGCGACGAAGTCGCCGGCCTGGTGAATGGCGTCGCGCGGATGACGCAGATCCGGGCGATGCCACCGGGTTCACCCTCGTCGACACCCGGCGTGCAGGCCGAGAACTTGCGCAAGATGCTGCTCCCCATGCTGCGCATGTCAGTGGCGATGCCAAGCTCTTGCGCCACCAATCGGGCGCTGTCGTCCACCCGGGTCCAGGCGCCGTAAGCATCGCTTGCCAGCAGGCGCCCGCCGACCGCGAAAGCGGCGACGCTCAAAATCTTGCCCTTGTCGATCAGCGCCAGCTTGGTGGTGCCGCCGCCGATATCGACATGCAGCACGCAGGCATTGCGCTGCTTCGACAGCGTGACCGCGCCGGAACCGTGCGCCGCAAGAGTGCATTCCAGCTTGTGACCGGCGGTAGCGCAGACAAATTTGCCGGCCTCTTCCGCAAACAAGTCGTCGATCGCACGCGCGTTGGTTTTCTTGATCGCTTCGCCGGTGAGGATAACCGCGCCCGAGTCGATGTCGGCGCGGGTAAAGCCGGCGTCGTGATAGGCCTGATGGATGAAGTTCCCGAGCTTCTTGGCGTCGATAGTGCCGTCCGGCACGAACGGCGTGAGCATGATCGGCGAGCGCCAGACCACCTCGCGGCCCACCACCAGGAATCGGCTGGAAAGGCCGAGCGCCTGGCGCTGCAGCGTGACCTTGGCAAACAACAAATGCGAGGTGGAACTGCCGATATCGATGCCGATGGTGCTCAGCTCGATATTGTCCTGACTCCAGATGAAGCGGGCGAGTTCCTCGCGGTCAGCCTCCGTGGCGTGTTCGTGCTCAAGATCCAATTCGTGCATAGCCCTTCCGCGTGGATGAATGCGGCCGGCCAGCCGCGGTTGTTCCCCTAGCACGGTGGGGAAACTGCGCAAGGTGGTGGAGGGTA
>DATLNR010000150.1:0-5635 GCA_035536655.1 Casimicrobiaceae bacterium | reverse complement strand
CTCGCGCTGTTCGCGCTCGAGCTCGGGCGCCACCACGGGCTTGACGCCGCGCGTTATGCGGCGGGCGTCCGCGCGCTCGAGTCGCTGCCGGGCGCCGTGCGCGGCGCGCTCGCGCTCGACGAATCGGTCAAGGCGCTGTCGCTGCGTTTCGCCGACAAGCAGCATGCGCTGTTCCTCGGCCGCGGCGCGCACTTCCCGATCGCGCTCGAGGGCGCGCTGAAGCTGAAGGAAATCTCGTACATCCACGCCGAGGCGTATCCGGCTGGCGAGCTCAAGCACGGCCCGCTCGCGCTGGTCGATGCGGACATGCCGGTCATCGCGGTCGCGCCGAACGACGCGCTGCTCGAGAAGCTGAAGTCGAACCTCGAGGAGGTCCGCGCGCGCGGTGGCGAGATGTACGTGCTCGCCGACACCGACGTCGCGCGGCGCGTCTCGAGCGAGCGCGACCACGTCCTCGTGCTGCCGCCGACTCACGAGCTGATCGCGCCGATCGTGTTCACGGTGCCGCTGCAGCTGCTTGCGTACCACGTCGCGGTGCTGCGCGGCACCGACGTCGACCAGCCACGCAACCTCGCGAAGTCGGTGACGGTCGAGTAGACCGCGTCAGCCGCAATGCCTTCGCTCTCCGTCGAAGCACCGCGGAATCCGTTGGCGCACAACCTGGGCTGAATCGGGAACTGAACGGCTTCCCAACGTACAGACAGCGGTGGCGATCGACGTAACGCGAAAGGGCCACACTAGTCCTGATTGCCTGTCATCCCTGTCGGTGACCGCGCACCGTCATCGAGGTGTACCCATGACTCCCACTGCGGTCCTGCCGTTTGCCGTTTCGAGCGGCTGGATGTGGCATGGCGTCCGTCGGGGCGCGCAAGCACTTCGTGCCGGAGCTCGATCAGGCGGTTTCGGACTGCGCGTCCGGACGGCGCGTTCGCCGTGAAGCGATCCACGACGCGTTGGCTGGCCCATGCCAGTTTCTGGCTTGCCACCCTGGTCATCGTGGTCATGGGTTGGACCTTGTACGTCGCGTCGACGAACGAGGCGGAGTCGGCGCGCCGCGTCGGGCACAGCCAGAACGTGCGTCACCGGCTGGTCAAGATCGAGGCGCTGATCGAACGCACTGAATCGCTGCATCGCGGATACGTTCTGTCGCTGGTCGAAGTGTTTCCGAAGGAACGCGACGAGGCCTTCGCAGAGCTCGGCACGTCGATCTCCCGCGTGATCGAGATGACCTCGTCGGATCCGCTGCAGCAGCAACGATTGCGCGCGCTCGAAAGCCTGATCGTGGCGCGTCGAACGGCCATGCACGAAGAAGAGCGCGCACGGCGCGCCGACGAGCTGGATGTGTCCCAGATCAGTGCTGCCGCCGAAACCGGAAACGCCGCGCGCGCACAGATGCTGGCGCTGACCGAGGCGTTGAAGAGCGAGGAACTGAGCTGGCTGCGTGGACACCGGACGGCGGCCACGCACCGGCTCAACACCGAGCTTGGCGTGCTGATTGCGGCGGTCGTGTTCGGTCTCATCGTGCTGATCCCGGGTTACGTCGGCTTCATTCTGCAAGCGCGTTCGCGCGAGCAGACCGAGCAGCGCCTGCAGCGCATGGCCGACAGCCTGCCGGGCGCGATGTATCAGCTGAGCCATACCGAGCGCGGCTCGCGCCTGGTGTTCATGAGCGCCGCCGTCACCCGCGTCAGCAAGAAGCCGGACCCGGACTGGAATGCATTGCTCGACGATATCGATGATCGGGACCGGCCGGCGTTTCTCGACACGATGGCCAGATGCAAGCAATCGCTTGCGCCGTTTTGCGAGAGTTATCGGGTCGGACACGCCGACGGCACGACGCAGTTCCTGCGCCACGAAGGCTCGCTGCACAAGCAGGCCGACGGCAGCGTCCTGCAGAATGGCTACATCGTCGACATCTCGGAACAACGGCGCCTCGAGCAGGCGCTGGTCGCGGCGAAGGAAGTTGCGGACCTGGCCAATCGCGCCAAGAGTGCTTTCCTGGCGACGATGAGCCACGAGATCCGAACGCCGATGAACGGTGCGCTCGGCATGCTCGAATTGCTCAGCCTCACCCGGCTCGATGTCGAACAACGCACGACGCTGTCGATCGTGCGCGAATCGAGCACGTCGTTGCTGCGGCTGATCGACGACATCCTCGATTTCTCGACGATCGAAGCCGAAAAGATGCAAATTCGCCCTGAAGTGGTGTCGATCCGCGATTTGATCGAGGGCGTGCGCGACATCTACTCGGGTATCGCCAGCAGCAAGGGCCTGCCGATATTGCGCAGCACCGATCCGAGGATCAGTGCAGCCGTTCACGTCGATCCGATGCGATTGCGCCAGATCCTCAACAACCTCGTCAGCAATGCGCTGAAGTTCACCACTCGCGGGCATGTCGAGATCAAGGCGGAATGGATGGCTCACCAGAACGGTGAGGATCGCGTGCGCTTCCTGGTCTCCGACACCGGCATCGGCATTTCGCCGGAAGACCAGAGTCGCCTGTTTCAACCCTTCATCCAGGGCGATGGCGCCTCGAAGGGTCCGGTCAACGGCACTGGTCTGGGGCTGACGATCTGCCGCCGGCTCGCTGGCCTGATGGGCGGGACTGTCGAAATGCTGAGCGAGCCCGGTGTCGGCACGACCATGATCCTCAATTTGAGTTTGCCGGTCGCCGACCCGGCGAAGCTGCCGAATATCGATTCGGTGAGTGCGCACGAACGTTTGAGTGCCACCATTCGCCGGCGTCGGCAGGCACCCAGCGTCGAGCAGGCGGTGCGCGAGGGTACCCTGGTGCTGATCGTCGACGACCACCCGACCAACCGGATGTTGCTGTCGCGCCAGGTGCATACCCTGGGCTATGCCGCCGAGAGCTCGAGCAACGGTGTCGAGGCTTTGGCGCAGATGCAGGGCAAGCCGTTCGGGCTGATCATCACGGACTGCAACATGCCGGAGATGGACGGCTACGAGCTCTCGAGAAACATTCGCGCCATGGAGCTCGGGCGCAACGCAGCACGCGTGCCGATCATCGCTTTCACGGCCAGTGCGCTCCCGGGTCAGGAAAAAAGCTGCCTCGACGCCGGGATGGATGATTGCCTGGTCAAACCGGTCGCCCTGGCGCAGCTGTCGCGCAAGCTAGATCAGTGGTTGCCGCTGCCGGCAGCTGATCGCGCCGCAGATGCCGAGCTGCCTGCGCAGCCCGACGCGGATGGCCGCACGATGGACCGAGGTGTACTCGCGGAGAGCTCGGGCGGCGATGCCGACGTCGAGCGCAGCATCCTGCGCGCGTTTCGCGAGTCCAACGACCATGATGCCGGCGTGCTCGAGCGTGCCGTGATCGACCAGGACCCGCTCGGCGTTGCGCGCACGGCGCACCGGATATCCGGCGCCAGCAAGATGATCGGAGCGCTCGGGCTTGCGGGCGTATGCGAGCGCATCGAACACGCCGGGCGTGCCGGTGACTGGACGTCGATCGCGGTCGACATGGCTGCACTGCAGCGGGAATGCCGGCGTCTGAATACCTATCTGGATCTGAACCCATGACCGCGGTGGCCGTTGAAGGACGCACTTCCTCGTGCGGAGAACTGCGATTCCTGATTGCCGAGGACCATGCGTTTCAGCGCCACGAGTGGCTGCGAACCCTCGAAGGCCTCGGTGCAAAAACGGTTTATCAGGCCGAGGACGGTCGTTGCGCCCTGACCATATTGCGCGACCCCGAGCGGCCCGTCGATATCGTGATCAGCGATCTCGACATGGACGGCATGGACGGGATGGAGTTCGTTCGCCATGTCGGCGAGAGTGGCGCGCCGGTTTCGATCATTCTGGCCAGCGCCCTGGAGCGCAAACTGCTCGCGTCGATCGCAACGATGGCCGAGGCCTACGGCATCCGGCTGCTGGGCGTGCTCGAAAAGCCGATGACGCCGCGCAAACTGTCGGCGCTGATCAAGTTGCACAAGCCCGTCGTCGCGAAGGACAGCGCGCCGCACGCTGGGGAATTCACGCTGAGCGAGCTCACCTCGGCCTTGCAGAACGACGAGTTCGTGCCCTACTACCAGCCCAAGGTCGACCTCGCCACGGATCGGGTCAGGGGCGCAGAAGCGCTCGTGCGGTGGTTGCACCCGCGCCTCGGAACGCTCGCTCCGGCGAGCTTCATCGACACGATGGAGTCAGGTGGGCTCATCGACGAGCTCACCTGGGTCATGTTGAAAACGTCCGCGTCCCATTGCGAAGCCTGGCGCGCTGCCGGCATCGACGCCACGGTCTCCGTCAACCTTTCGGGCCAGTCGCTCGGCAATGCGGACATGGCAGAGCGAGTGACCGAGTTGGTCCGGAGAAACCTGGACCCCAGGCACATGATCCTGGAGGTCACCGAATCGAGTGCGACCGGGAACGGTGGTATTGCCCTCGAAAACCTGGCGCGACTTCGGATGAAGGGCTTTGGATTGTCGATCGACGACTTCGGAACCGGCTATTCATCGATGCGGCAACTTGCGCGAATAGCATTCACGGAGCTCAAGATCGATCGCTACTTCGTGATGCAGGCGAACAAGGAACCGACCGCGCGGGTGATCCTGGAATCGAGCCTCAAGGTTGCGAAGAAGCTCAACATCAACTCGGTTGCCGAAGGCGTGGAAACGCGCGCGGACTTTGACCTGCTGAGCCGACTGCAGTGCGACATGGCGCAAGGCTACTTTGTCGCCGCGCCGATGGCCTATTCGGGCTTTCTCGACTGGAATCGACGCTGGACGATGGGCGGCGACAGCGCGAGCAACTAGAACCCGACCGCCGATCGCATTTGAACGATCGCCCCGAAGCGCCCATCGCCACGGCCCGTGCCCGGCCCGCCTCGGGCCGTGAACGGCCGGCAACGCCGTAGCGGCATTCAGCCGGCGCTTGACCTCGCCAGCCCATCGCGTGCTAATTAGGACCCGTCATGCCGCAGCGATCGACGATCGACGAGGCCACGAACCCATTCGCGCTGTACCTGAGGCGAAGGGGCCACGCCGCGGGCGACGTGTCCCACGCGGCGAATCGCCTCCCGGCGCGGAAGCACGCCACCGATGGCTGACATCCTCACACGCGACAGCGCGACCGCGCTCTGGCAGGAGCTCGTGCGCGACGCGGAAGTGAAAGCCGGCCGCGTGCTCGGCGAGGATCTCGAAAGCTATCTCGTGTTCACCCTGATGCGGCACTACCGCGACGCGCCGCTGGCGCACCGTGTCGTCGCGCTCGAATGGCTCGAAGCGATGCAACGCGAGGGCCGCCAGCAGCGCAAGGACGAGCTGCGCGACGTCGGCGACCGCTGCCTGCTGATCGCGGGCTTCTATCCCGAGCTCGCGCAGCGCCGCCACGTGCCGTTGTCGTACTTCGTCGAAGTCGGACGCGGTGCCTACGACCAGCTCGCGAGCGAGCTGCGCGCGGCGCTCGCCGATCTGTACGCGCAGCTCGCGCGGGCGTTCGCGCAGCTCGTGCACGTGCTGATCGAGGTGCGGCAGCTGTCCGGGCAGTGGCGCGGGCTGCAGCCGCTCGATCGCCACGCGCTCGCGCTGCAGGGCGAGCCCGGCGCGTTCGCGGGCGCCGTCGTCGTTGCGGGACGCGACGGTACGGTCAACTGAGTCTCTTCGTCGCGCCCCCGGCT
>DATLNR010000149.1:0-11429 GCA_035536655.1 Casimicrobiaceae bacterium | reverse complement strand
AGCCCGCGAAGCGCGCGGCAGACAAGCCCGCTACGCGGGGCAACGCGCGAACGGGCGCCCAACTGCGAGGCAAGAGCGTACCGCGCCGTACGCATTGATCAGGCGCCAACGATGGCGCGCCACGAGACGGCCTCGCAATCTGCGGTCCACTAGTCGGGGACCGGCACATTGCGCAAGCTGTCCTACTCCTTTGCATCTCCCGAAGGACTTGCCGGGCTTCCCACTGATCGATGCATCGAACGACCGTTGCTCGGCCGCAGAATGGCGTGGCCGGGAAACGCCCGTCGTTGGGCGCTCCGGCGGGCACAGCATCAAACTTCGGTTTGCTCGGCGATCGCGAGAGCGTCGTCAACCTCGATGCCGAGGTACCTCACGGTGCTTTCGAGCTTGGTATGGCCAAGACGCAACTCCACGGCTCTCAGGTTTCTGGTTCGTCGGTAGATCAGAGGTTGGTTTGGTGCGACGGATTGAGTGCGCCCCGCCGCGTCGAGGCCGATCTCCCTGACCAACCGTCCACAATGCGAGCGTACTGCCGCGTGCCCAGATGCGGCGAGGTATGCAATCGACTGGGAACAGGAAGTCATCTGCCCGCAGTCCCGCGGACTTGATCCACGCCTCGATGGCTTCTCGCGTTGAAGGCGTGATCTCGAATTGCACCGGACGTTGCGTCTTCTGCCGAAGCACAGTTGCCCGCGAAGCAATTTCGACCTTGGCATCGACAGTAAGCTTCGTGGCTGCGATCTCGTGAAGCTACGCGTTAGTGACGTCTGTCACGGCAATCGGATAGCGCAAGATCGCGCGTGCGTACCTGAATTTGGAGCCGCACGCGGATCGCCGGCCGCGCCGATCGTGATGGCCCTGGACGAGTCGCGGACGTCGACACCTCCACCAAGCGCGGCGCTAACACTCCGGTGGTTCATAGGGGCAAAACAATGCGCAGCGGCAACGTAACGGCAACGACAGACTTGGTAAGCGGCGTCCGAGCGAGGCGCGGCGTCCCAAGGATTATTGGCTCCCCGACCTGGGCTCGAACCAGGGACCTGCGGATTAACAGTCCGTCGCTCTACCAACTGAGCTATCGGGGAATCGTGATGACCCGGGTCAGAAGGCGTGCGCGACCCGGCAACCCATCATTTTAGGGTTCGGGCGGGACTGGGTCAACCGAGCGTTGCACGCGTCGACGTGGCGGGCGCCGCTTGATGGTCACGGGCGACTCCGCGAAATACGGTGCCGCCAGCCGCAAGTAGTGGAACATCGACCACAGCGTGAGGATCGCAGCGATCCAGAGCGCGATCGTTCCGACCCACTGCGTCGACACGAACGGGATCACCGGCTCCCAAAGCAACAGCGCGATCAACGCGGTCATCTGCGCGATCGTCTTGATCTTTCCAAGCAACGCGACGGATGTCTTCTTGCTGCGGCCGACCTGAGCCATCCACTCGCGCAGCGCCGAGATCGCGATCTCGCGGCCGATGATGATGATCGCGAGCCACGCTTCCGCGCGCCCCAAGTCGACCAGAAGGATCAGCGCCGCGGCGACCATCAGCTTGTCCGCGACCGGATCGAGGAATGCGCCGAACGCGGACGTCTCGCCCCATCTTCGCGCGAGGTAGCCGTCGAGCCAGTCGGTGAGCGCGGCGATCGCGAATACCCACATGCCGGTCCAGTTGCGCGTTGAAGACGCGAGCCAGCCTTCGGGCAGGTAGTACACGACGACGAAGACCGGAATCAGCGTGATGCGAAGCCAGGTCAGCGCGGTCGGAATGTTGAACGTCATCGAAGCGTCGCGCGAATCGTGCACGCGAGCTTATTCTACCCGTCGCACGCGGTAGGTCGCACCGAACGGAAAGCTTGCGCCCGCGCCGGTTTATCGGCGCGGGCTCGAGCAGGACTGCGGGTCAGGCGTGACTTGAAACCGGCGCTTGAGCGCGCTGCGACGCCATCTCCGACTCCTGCGCACGCGCCGGCGAGGCGAGCTCGCAGCGGGCCCGGAACGTTCCCGGCGTCATCCCGGTGTGCTTGCGGAACACTTCGGTGAAGTGGCTCTGCGTCTGGAATCCGACGCGCGCAGCGACGTCAGCGAGCGAAAGCTTGCCGTCGGCGAGAAGCGACCGCGCGTGATCGATCCGCTGCGTCGTGATGTAGAGATGCGGCGGCTGGCCGGTCGCCTTGCGGAACATGCGCGCGAAGTGATACGGGCTCATGTGCACGATCGCCGCAAGGTCCTTCACGGGTATCGCCTCGAACAAATGCACTGCGATGTGCTGCTGCACGCGCTTCAACTTGTGTGGGGCGAGTCCGACGTACGCGGGCAGCGCGGATTTGCCGCCGGCATAGTTGCGCGCGAGGTGCACGGCGATGACGCTCGCGATCGACTCGAGGTATGGGCCGGTACCGGGGTCGGAGACGCGCAACGGGTCCTTCAGCGTGTTGGCGATCTCGCGAAGGAACGGATCGACGGCGGCATAGCGCGCCACGAGCCGCGGCGGACCGTTCACGCACGCCTCGCCCGCCTTGCGCTCGTAAAACGCCGCGTCGAGCGCAATCACCACCATGTCCGATCGAGCCGCGCTTTGCACTCGACACGCCTCGCGCGGCGGGACGACGGCGATGTGCGGCGCGCGCACGAAGGCGCGATGCACGCGGCCGTCTGCGGCACTGTGCGTCACGTGGAACGCGCACTGCTCGCCGGGGACCAGAATCGAGATCGCATCCTCGCGCTCGATCGCGTTCTCGCCGAACGATCCGATCACGGCCATCTGCAACACGTCGGTGCCGCCGCCACCGGCGGGTCGCTGGTCCTGCTCGGTTTGAATCATCCTCATCGTCGATCACCATGTGTCTTGAACGAGGCTTGAATGTAGAAGGAGCGACGACGTTGCTCCATTGCACTTTGGTATGCGCGCTGCGAGCCGATGCAAAAGACGTCTGCGGGTTCGGTGGATGCCGCCACGGCAGCGTTGCACCTTTTGCATCGGGTCGACGCGCGGTGCGCCTAGGGGCGGCCCGCGCAGTGCCAAACGAGACGCCGCCGGGCAAGCGGCACGAACAACTGCCGACACACGCAACGCCTTGCACTCCGACAGTTCTACATAGGGTGCTAGACCCGGTCGGTGATGCGCTTACCGGCCCTCTCGAGGCGATCGCACATGCGCACGAGCTCCGCGAGCGAGCCGGCGTTCATCTTCTCCATCACGCGGCGGCGATGCACCTTGACTGTGATCTCGCTCAATCCGAGCTGGGCGGCGGCCTGCTTGTTCAGCAAACCGGTAACGATCAGCGCCATCACCTCGCGCTCGCGATTGGTCAGCGTTCGACATCGCGTCACGAGCGACAGCAACGCCTGATCGGCAACACGCAACGCATGGCTTCGGGCAAGCGCCTCGCGAATCGCGTTCAACAGCGCTTCGTCGTCGAACGGCTTGACGAGGAACTCCGCCGCGCCGGCTTTCATCGCCTGAACGCTCGTCGGCACGTCCGAGTGACCGCTGATGAAGATGATCGGGATCGTCTCGCCGTTGCGCGCCAGCGTTTCCTGCAAGTCGAGTCCGCTGAACCCTGGCAGCCGCACATCGAGCACGAGACATGCGTCGCGCGGCAGACGCGGCGCCACGAGAAACGACTGCGCCGAGTCGAATGCCTGAGCGTCGACGTCGACGGCGTGCAATAGGCTGCACAACGCGTCGCGTATCGCCGCGTCGTCGTCGACGACGTAGACGACGGGCGCAGGATCAGCCAACACCGCGACGGAATCGGTTCGACACCAGCGATCGCGGCGGAATGAAAGAGGAAGCACGCTTGTGGCTGAACGCATTCGGTGCGGCTCCAGTTGACTACAACGCAACTTGCGATAGCCGTGGCAGGATTGCGCTACGCGAAGCGTGCCACAGTCTTGTCGCTTTGCGAATGCCACACGTCCAGTGCGATACCTTCGTATGTAGGGCCAATCCCTAGCCGGGCTAAGTATGACTACTTAGTGCAATTGCGCGTAGATGCGCTCGGCGAGCGCGCGGGAGATGCCCGGCGCGCGGGCAAGGTCGTCGACGCTCGCCGACTGCACGCCCCGCAGCCCGCCGAAGTGCGCGAGCAGGGCCTGGCGCTTCTTGTTGCCGATGCCGACAATCTCCTGCAGCGACGACGTCGTGCGCGCCTTCGCGCGTCGCGCCCGATGGCCCTGGATCGCGAACCGATGTGCCTCGTCGCGAATCTGTTGCAGCAAGTGAAGGCCGGAATGATCAGACGGCAGGACGAGCGGCTCGGGTCGATCGGCGAACATGATCTCTTCGAGGCCGGGCTTGCGCTCCGGACCCTTGGCGATGCCGATCAACGCCGCCTGATGCAGGCCTTGCTCGGTCAACACGTCCTTCGCCACGCCGACTTGTCCCCTGCCGCCATCGATCACCAGCAGATCCGGCGTCGGGTACTCGCCGGCGACGATGCGTGCGATGCGCCGCCCCAGCGCCTCGCGGAGCGCCGCGTAGTCGTCGCCCGCGCTCGCAGGCGCAACGTTGAAGCGGCGATACTCGCTCGTCTGCATCGCAAGCCGGTCGAACACGACGCACGACGCGACCGCCCGCTCGCCCATCGTGTGCGAGACGTCGAAGCATTCGATGCGCTGCGCCGTCGGCGGCAGTCCCAATGCGTTCTGCAGCGACAGCAGTCGATCCTCCTGTGTCGCTTTCTGCGCGAGACGCTGGCGGATGGCGAACGTCGCGTTCTCCACCGCCATCGTGAGCCAGACACGCCGCTCGCCGCCGGGGTTGCCGACGATCGAGACATGGCGGCCGCTCTGCGTCGACAGCAGGTCGGCGAGCGCCTCATGATCCTCGGCATGCGGAACGATGATCGTCGGCGGCACCGGGCGCTCGACGTAGTGCTGCTCGAGAAACGCACAGACGACGTCGGCCAGCGGCGAACCCTCGGCGTGACGCGGAAAGAACGTGCGATCGCCGACGTGCCGCCCGCCGCGCACCATGACCAGGTTGACCGCAACGACGCCGCCGTCGCTCACGGCCGCCACGACATCGACATCGCCCGCCGTCGCGCTTTCGACGAACTGCCGCGATTGCAGCTGGTTCAACCGCGAGACCTTGTCGCGCACGCGTGCCGCCTTCTCGAACTCGAGCCGGCTCGCGGCAGCCTCCATCTGCGCCGTCAGGTGGTTGCGGACCTCGTCGGTCTTGCCTTGCAGGAACAGCACGGCCGATTGCACGTCGTCGCGATAGTCGGTCTCGCTGACGAGCTTGACGCAAGGCGCCGTGCAGCGCTGGATCTGGTGAAGCATGCAGGGCCGCGATCGGTTCGCGAACACCGTATCGTCGCAGGTGCGCAGTTGAAACACTTTCTGCAAGACCGCGATGCCTTCGCGCACCGCGCCCGCGCTCGGGAACGGGCCGAAGTAGCGATGCTTGCGATCGAGGCCGCCGCGATGGAAGCGAAGCTGCGGATAGGCGTCGCCGGAGATGCAAATGTACGGGTAGCTCTTGTCGTCGCGAAACAGGATGTTGTAGCGCGGCTCGCTCGCCTTGATGAAGTTGTTCTCGAGCAGGAGCGCCTCGCCTTCGGAGCGCGTGACCGTCGTCTCTACACGCGCGACCTGGGCGACCATCGCGGCGATGCGCGGCTCGTGCGCCGACTTCTGGAAGTAGTTCGAGACGCGCTTCTTCAGATCGCGCGCTTTTCCGACATACAGTGCCTCGCCGGCCCCGTTGAACATCCGGTAAACGCCGGGGCGATGCGGCAACGTGCGCAGAAGCTCGCTCGCATCGAACGTCGGTGGCGGCGCCTTCTCCGCAGGCCCGGCGGACGTGACCTTGGTCAGCCGCGAAACCTTCGTCATGCCGCGACCCTGCGCGACGAGCCGACGTGGCGAGCGATGGCCTCGAAGACGTCGGCAAACATCTCCGCCGTGAGAACGCCGGTGTTCGTGTTGTACCGGCTGCAGTGATAGCTGTCGAACAGCACGACGTCGTCGTCGAGGCGATGCATCGCCCCATGCGCGAAGCGGTGCGCGCTCAACTTGTGCCCTCGGCTGCGCAATACTGCGTCGTGCGCGATACGGCCCAACGCGAGTAACACGCCGCCTTGACGCACCGTGGCGAGATCCGCCGCGAGATAGCTGGAGCAATTGGCGATCTCGACCGGCAACGGCTTGTTGCCCGGCGGCAGGCACTTCACGGCGTTGGTGATTCGGCAATCGCGCAACACAAGACCATCATCGATCGATGCGCCTTCCGGTTGGCTCGCCCAGCCGTAGGCATGCAACGTTCGGAAGAGCAGGATGCCGGCATAGTCGCCGGTGAACGGACGACCGCTCGCGTTCGCGCCATGCATGCCGGGCGCAAGCCCGATGATCACGAGTCTCGCATCGGCATCACCGAACGGCGGCACCGGTTTGCACCAGTACGACGGATGGGCGTCGCGCACTTCGTCGAGGAACAAGGCAAGCCGGGCGCAGCGTCGACAGGAGGGGCTGTAACGCGGGTCGCCGACAGCGGTCGTCGAAGCGGTCGGCTCATGCTCCACCGGAGTCATCGTCCTTCGATATCGGGAGTCGTCTGCTATTTTCCCAGCTTTCGTTCAGGCGCCTCTCACATTGCCGTTCCTTGACGTAACCGGCCTCGAAGTTCGATCGCGGCTTCCCGTCGCACCCCCTGACGCGAGTCGTCCGCCGCTGTTGTTCGTGCATGGCGGCTACTGCGACGCATGGTGCTGGGATCCCTACTTCCTGCCGTGGTTCGCTGAACGCGGCTTCCGCGCCCACGCATTGAGCCTTCGCGGCCACGGCAAGAGCGCGGGTGGCGACCTGCTATGGGCCACGGGACTCGACGACTACACAATGGACGTCCAGCGCGTCGCATCGGCGCTCGACGAGCCGCCGGTGCTCATCGGACATTCGATGGGCGCGGCGATCGTCGAACGCATGCTCAGCTCGCGCCTCGTGCGCGCTGCGGCGTTGCTCGCACCGTTGCCACCTGCCGGTCTGCTGCCCGTCGCAACGCGGCTTGCTGGCGAGCATCCCGACTACTTGCTGCAGATGAACTCGTTCGATCCGATGCATGTGACGCGCGAGGTCCTGACCGCGCTTGCGCCGTTCTATTTCAGCAACCGCATCGAGCCGGCAATGCTGCGTGAAGCGTCGAGGCACCTCAACTTGGAGTCGCCCCGCGCGTTGATCGAGCTTTCGCTGCGGCTCAACTGGCGGCTGCCCGGTGTGTCTTCAACGCCGGTTTTCGTGCTCGGCGCTCAGGGAGACCGCATCTGCACCGCTGACGACGTTACCGCCACTGCGCGCCATCACGGCGTGGCGCCGCTGATGCTGCCCGGCCTCGCTCATATGCTGATGCTCGAACCGGGGTGGGAATCCGCAGCCAGCGCGCTGGCCGAATGGCTCAGCTCACTCTAGATGGAGGAACGACCTCCACGCTCGCCTCATTTGCCCTCGACTTCGCTGCCCCCTGAGGCGGCGCAGTCAGTGCCTGGGGGCGGCCCTGCGCACCGACATCGGCCCAGCCATCGATGAAATCGCGAAACTTGGCCGCCGGCAACGGCGCGCTGACCCAATAGCCCTGGAACGCGTGGCATCCGCGTTTCGCAAGAAAGTCGAGCTGCGCCTGCGTGCCCACGCCTTCGGCCACGACCTTGAGGTTCAGGCCCTTCGCCAGAGCGATGATCGCTTCGGTGATCGCGGCGTCGCCCGGATCGGTTTCGAGGTCGGCGATGAACGAGATGTCGATCTTGAGCGTATCGATCGGAAAGTGCTTCAAGTGCGTCAGCGACGAATACCCGGTGCCGAAATCGTCGATCGCGACCGCGAAGCCGTGCGCGCGCAACTCGTGCAGCACCTTGCGAATCGCGTCGAGGTCGTGCAGGAGGCTCGTCTCGGTAACTTCGAGCTCGAGCCATGACGGCTCGCATCCGGCGCGCTTGACGATGTCGACAATGCGGTGCGCGAGATCGTCCCGATAGAACTGCCGCGCCGACAGGTTGATCGCGATGCAAAGCTCGAGTCCCTGATCGCGCCACGCCCGGCATTGCGCGGCGGCGGTCGCGAGCACCCATTCGCCGAGCGCGTGGATCAGGCCGGATTCCTCGGCGAGCGGGATGAAGACGCGCGGCGCGACATCGCCATGCTCGCTGTCATGCCAGCGCAGTAGCGCCTCGGCACCGATGATCACCCGGTCGTCGACGTTGACCAGCGGCTGGTAGTGCAGCTGAAGCTGATTCGCCTTGAGTGCCGCGCGCAGCGACGTTTCGAGCGAATGCTGCTTGACCCGGTGCTCGGCCAGGTCCGCGTCGAGAAACTGATAGGTGTTGCGGCCGAGCTCCTTGCTGCGATACATCGCGACGTCGGCGTGCTTCAGAAGCGCATCCGGATCGTCGGAGTCGTCGGGATACACGGCGATGCCGATCGACGACGTGACGTAGATGTCATGCTCGTCGACCTTGTAGGGATGCGCGACCGCGTCGCAGAGCTTCTGCGCAACGCGACCGAGCACCGCGGGATCGTCGAACTCCTCGACGATGACCATAAACTCGTCGCCGCCGAGCCGCGCGAGCAGGTCGGTCTCCCGCAACGCTTTGGTCAGCGCGTGCGACACCGAGATCAGGAGCTGATCGCCGACGCGGTGGCCGAGCGTGTCGTTCACGTTCTTGAAGCGGTCGAGGTCGATGAACAGCACGCCTACGCGGCGCCCGGTGCGCTTCGCCTGCGCGATCGCTTGCGTGAGCCGCTCGTGCAGAAGGAGCCGGTTCGGCAAGCCGGTCAGCGCATCGCGCGTCGCAAGGTACTGCAGCCGCTCCTCGGCCTGCACGCGTGAGCTTACATCCTGCACGAACGACAGGATCGACACGATCTCGCCGTTGTCGTCCAGCAGCGCCGAGTGGTACCACTCGCACCAGATGGTTTCGCCGCCCTTGCGATAGTTGCGCGCGAGGCCGGTCGCGCGCGGCTCGTTGCCGCTGACGAGGCCATCGATCAGTGTCGCAGCCGCCTCGCGGTCGGCTTCGTGCAACAGCACGTTGTCGTAGAGCAGCATGCCGCGCACTTCCTCGTCGCGCCAGCCGAAGATCTTCACCGCCTGCGACGACCAGCGCACGAGCTTGAACTCGCGATCCCATTCCATGACCGCGAGCGGCGTGTTGCCGATGTGCGACGACAGCATCCAATTCGCGCGCTGCAGCGCCTCTTCGTTGCGCTTCTGCTCGTGCACGTCGGTGTGCACGGCATAGATGCCGATCACGTTCCCCTCGTTGTCGCGATTCGGCGCGAGATGCACCGACTCCCATTTCACGTTGCCGTCGAGCTGCGTCAGCATCAGCTCGGAGCCGACGGTCTCGCCTTTCAGCACGCGGTCGAACAACGGTTTGATCTGCGCGAAGCGCTCCGCGCCGACGACATCGACGACGCGACGGCCGGCGAGCTCCTTGCGGCTTTCGGCGAGCCACTCCTCGTTGTGGCGATTGATGAAACGGTAACGGTAGTCTCGATCGACGTAGCTCACGCGCGCCGGAACGTTGTCCATGATCAGGCGAAGCTCGGCTTCGGAGGCGCGCAACGCTTCCTGCGCCTGCTTCAACCCGTGGATGTCGTTCATGAGCACGAACGCGCCGTGCACCTCGCCGGCGGGCGTGCGATCCGGCACGACACGAATCGTCATCCATCGGCGCGCACCGTTCGCGCCCGGCACGAGACGGTCGAACGCCGTCGACTCGCCTTCGAGCGCGCGGGCGAGCATCGCCTGCGCGCTCTGATAGATGCCGTGACCGACGACATCGCGGAAGCGCATGCTGCCGACCTGCTCGGGCGTCAACCCGAAGTACTGCAGGAACGTCCGGTTTACATAGTGGCAGCGCTCGTCGCGGTCGATGTAGGCGACCGGCGCAGGAACGCCGTCCATGATCGCGCGCAGCTGGTTCTCGCGCGCGGCCAGCGCATCCTGCACATGTTTCAGGTCGCTGATGTCGTGGCCGACGACGTAGAGGCCCTTGATCATCCCGTCGATGTGGAAATCGGGGACGATGCGCGCGCGGAACCAGCGCGTGCGCCCGTTGACGTCCACGACCGGCCGCTCGTAGGTCACCGACTCGCCGCCAAGCGCCTGCGTGAAGAACGGCTCGAGCGTCAACGCGCTTTCTTCGCCGATCACCTCCGACGGCTGCCGGCCGACGATCTGCTCGCGCGAGAGCCCGGTCAGGTCGAGGAACGCCTCGTTCACGAACGCGTAGCGGCGGTCGCTGTCGAGGTAGAGGACCGGGTCGGGAATGTGGTCGGTGAAAAGCCTGAGCTGCTGCTCACGCGCCGCGAGCGCCTGCTCGGTCGTCTTGAGCTCGTGGATGTCGTATTCGGTGCAGTAGAGGCCGCGAAGCGAGCCGCCGGCATCGAGGTCGGGCACGACACGCCCGTGCATCCACCGCTTCGTGCCGTCGACGTTGTGGCCAATCCGCTCGTATTCGACCGTCTCGCCGCCTTGCGCGCGCTTCAGGATCGGACGCAGGAAGTTGCCGACGTCGGTCGCGAGAATCTCGGGCGGCGTGCGGCCGACGATCCGGTCGCGTGCCCGCCCTGCGAGGTTGGCGAATGCCTGGTTGACGAACGTGTACTTGAAGTCGTTGTCGAGGTACGCGATCGGACCGGGGATGTTGTCGGCGAAGAGCGTCAGCTGCGTCTGATGCGACTTCATCGCATCGCGCACGCGAACGTCGTCGTCGACGTCGTTCATGACGAGAAACGCGCCGCCGACGCGTCCGTTGATCTCCCGCTCGGGAAACAACGTGTTGCGCACCCAGCGAACTTCGCCCGAGGCCTTGCGCTCCTGCCGCTCGTAGGCGACGGTGGCGCCCGCGAACGCGCGCTCGATGTACGGCGTCATCTCGGCCAACGAATCCGGCGGAACGAATTCGAGCAGCGCATGGCCGATCAAGTCCTCGGCCGCAATCCCGATCCATTCGGCGTAAGGCTGGTTCGCGAAGCGAAGCTTCTGCTGGCGGTCGAAGTAGAGGATCGGCACGCCGACGCTGTCGGTCACGAGCCGCAGCCGATGCTCGCGCTGGCCGGCTTCGAGCTCGAGCGTCTTCAAATGATCGACGTCGCTGATCGTCGCGAGGAAGCCGCGTACCGCGCCTTGCGGCGAGCGGTCCGGATAGCAGTCGACACGAATCCAGATCGTCGGACGCCCGGGAACCGCGAGCTGCCGCTCGTAGAACGTGCGCTCGCCTTCCAGCGCTGCCTCGTAGTACGCGCGACAAAGCTCGTAGACCTCCTTGCCGACGACCTCGTACACCTCGCGCGCGAGGACTTCCTCCGGCCGCTTTCCGGTCCATTCGAAGAAAGCCCGGTTTGCGAATCGATAACGCTGATGCCGATCGACGTACACGATCGGCATCGCGAGGGCATTGAGCTTGCGTTGCGAAAGCGCGGTCAGCGATTC
>DATLNR010000148.1:0-10041 GCA_035536655.1 Casimicrobiaceae bacterium | reverse complement strand
GAAGGCAACTACCGCGAGTACGAGAACGACAAGCGCGCGCGGCTGGGCGAGGAGGGCGCGCGCCCGCATCGCTTGCGGTACAAGCCGTTGATGCAATAGCCGGAGATGCCATGCGCACGAAGGCGCTAGCCTTGGCCGCCGCGGCCGCTCTAACGTTCGTCGCATCCGAAGCCGATGCTGCGACTTGTACCGGCAGTCCGTCGGCGTTTACCGATGTCGCCCAGTCGGATTTCTTCTGCACGAATGTCGAGTGGCTGAAGAACCGCGCGATCACCGGCGGATACGGCGGCGCGAACTACCGCCCCGCGAACTTCGGACGCGGGGTGAGATGGCCGCGTTCCTGAACCGTCTCGGAGATGCGTTGATCGGTCAGGCTGGGTTCGTGAATTCGAATGGCGGCGCGTTGACGTTGACCGGTGCCGCCACGGACCGGCGGACGATAGCCACGGCCGCCGCGCGTTGACCGCGGCCGGTCCACGAGTATCATCATCCCGCAATCCAACAACAAGGAGGCGAACATGCGGACCCGGCTCGTGGCTGTCGCGGCACTCGTTGCTTCGCCGTTCTTCATGTCGGGCGCACACGCCGCGCAATGCGCGGGCACGCCCGCGTTCGCGGATGTCGTCGCCTCCGACTTCTTCTGCACCGACACCGAATGGCTGAAGAATCGCGCGGTGACGCTGGGCTGCGGCGGCGCGTTCTACTGTCCCGGCGAATTCGTCACTCGCGGGCAGATGGCGTCATTCATGCAACGGCTCGGGACGGTGTTGATCGGCGAGCCAAGGACGAATGACATCGCCAGCGGCGCGCTCGCCCTGACCGGCAATGCGCTCAATAACCCGATTTGTCCGATCACGACGATTCCCCCTGCGGGCTATGCGCGAACGCTCGTCGTAACCGCCCACGCGTCGTTCGTGATGAGTACGACTCCGGGCGGGCGCGGTGACATCGGGATCCACATCATCAATACGGTCGACGGCAACACGAACAACTACAGCATAGCCTCGGTTAATCCGCAGCGGACGAGCGCCGATCCTTTGTTCCACACGTCCGTCAGTCATGGCGCGGTCATTGTGATGGCGGCAGGCCAAGCCGTGAAAGTTGCTATCGGTGCATTCGCCTTGCCCGGCGGAGGCCCGAACACCAACGTTGCCGGGCACGCCTGCCAGATCACCGTCACGCCCTATAGCCGCACGGGAAACTCGACGCCGTTCGACGAATGATCCGAGGCGTCGCGTCCGATCCTCCGACCACCGCGAGCGGCAGCGATGATGCGTTTGCCGGCCGTCGTCCGTACGGCAACGCCGGAGAACCTTCCGCATTTCCTGGCGTTCATCGATGACGTCTGCGCGCGCATCGACGCTGACGACACGACGAAATACGCGCTGCGCCTCGCGGTCGAGGAGGTCTGCACCAACCTGATCGTGCATGGTTACAAGAATCATCCGGCGGGCCCGATCAAAGTCGATGCCATCGACCAAGTCGACCGCGTGACGCTGGTGATTCACGACCGCGCTCCACCGTTCGACCCGAAGCTTGCGCCGCCGCCCGACGTCACGAGCGACGTCGAGCACCGCAAGCCCGGCGGGCTGGGCTGGCATCTGGTGAAGAAGATGATCGACGAGATCCGTTACGTGGCCGACACGCCTGAAGGTAACGTGCTGACGCTCGTCAAGTACAAGGAACCGACGATCCCTTGACGACGGAGCAATGATGGAGATTCAAACGACGAAGTCCGGGGGCGTCACCGTCATCGGTGTGCGCGGAAGCGTGGATGGCTTGACTGCCGATGATCTGATGCGGACGTTCTCCGAGCACGTGACCGGCGGGTCGGTGCACCTCGTCTGCGACTGCTCGGCACTCGATTACACGAGCAGCGCAGGATTGCGATCGCTATTGAGCGCAGTCAAGCTCGCGCGGCAGCACGGCGGCGACCTGCGCCTCGCCGCGATCCAGACGCAGGTGTTGCGGGTGCTCGACCTGTCCGGATTCACCGGCATCATGAAGCACTATCCCGACGTGCAAAGCGCTGTCGGAAGCTATGTAAACAAAACATGAAACGCAGCGTCGCGGTCGTCATTGGCTCCGGCAGCGTCAAGTGCGCGGCGGCGCTCGGTCTCGTCAACGCGCTGAATCGCGCGGGGATCGGCATCGACATGCTCGTCGGCTGCAGCGCAGGATGCCTGTACGCGACGCTGATCGCTTCCGGCCGGACCACCGCCGAAGCTGCCGACATGACGCGCATGTTGTGGACGAGCTCGATCGCCGAGCAGCACGATCGGATGGCCGTATTGCGCGCGATGTTCCCGAAGCTCCTCGGGTTCACGCCGCGCTTCGGCTTACGCAGCGACCGGTTGATCATGGAGCGGCTGCATACGGCGTTCGGCGATGCGCGGATCGAGGACATGAAGATTCCGCTGCATCTGGCCGCCACCGATTTCGCCACCGGCGGCCAGGCGGTGTTCTCGAGCGGTCGCGCGCTCGATGCGATTCGCGCGAGCATCGCCGTGCCGTTCCTGTTCAGCCCATGGCCAATCGGCGGCAAGCTCTATCTCGACGGCTATATGTCTGATCCGTTGCCGGTCGGCGTGGCGATTCGCGAAGGGGCGGGCGTCATCGTGGCGATGGGATTCGAAAGTCCCTACCAGGAGAAGGTGACGACGGCCGGCCGTTTCGCGTTCCAGGTGAGCGCGATCCTTTCGAACAACCTGCTGAAGTCGCAGTTCGCGTTCCACGGGCTAGCGCACCACTCCGAGATCATTCCAATCATTCCGCGCTTCACGCAGCGCATCCGGCTGTTCGACACCGAGAAGATTCCGTACATCATCGAGGAGGGCGAGCGCGCGGCCGAGGAGCAGATGCCCTACCTCGATCGCTTGCTGTCCGCACCGGCGGGGCGCGTTGCGACGGCGTGATGCGCGCCGAGATCAGCCCGGTTGCCAGCGCATCACGAGCGCAGTGAGATCATCCGCCTGCGGCGCACCGGCGCAGTGCTCGCGCACCTTTTCTCGAATCCGGTCGAGCACGTCGCGGCCTCGGGCGTTGACCAGCAGTCGCAAATCGTCGACGAGCCGTCCGTCGCCGTACTGTTCGCGCGCGGCATTCGTCGCCTCTGTCACGCCGTCGGAGTAGACGAAGAGGCCGTCGCCCGGCGCAAGCGTCGTCGTGCGGGCCTCGTAGATCGTCTCCGGCATGCCGCCGACGGGAAGCGCCGGCCGTACGTCCAGCGTCTCGATGGCGCCGCTCGCGCGGAGCAAGCACGGCGGCAGATGACCGGCATTGGCGTACTCGAGAACGCCGGTCGCCAAGTGCAGCCGCGCGAGGAACACCGAGCAGAACATCGACTTCTCGTTGGCTTTGCACAGCTCGCGATTGGTCGCCATCAGCACGCGGCCCGGATCGCTGTCCTCGATCGACGCGCGCGGCGCACGGCCGGCGATCGAGCGCAGCACGCTCCACGTCCGCGCCATGAAGATCGCGGCCGCAACGCCCTTCCCCGACACGTCCCCCAGGCCGACCCACAGCGTGTCGCCATCGGTGAAAAGGAAGTCGCACAAGTCGCCGCCGAGCTCGCGCGCCGGCTCGAGCAGGAAGTGCAGCGTCACGGGGCTGTCTTCGCGCTCGTGATCGAGCGGGACCATGCCGCGCTGCAGCTCGCGTGCGGCGGCGAGGTCGTGGCCGAGCTCGACCATTCGCGTCCTCGCTTCCTCGCGCAACGCTCTTTTCTCAAGCGTCGCCGCGACGCGCGCGCGCAGCATCGTGACGTTCACCGGTTTCTGCAGATAGTCTTCGGCGCCGAGCTCGATGCAGCGGACGACGCTTTCCTGTTCCGCCGCCGCGGACACCATGATGACCGGCAGCTGTGCAAGGCGTTTCCGCTCGCGCAGCGCCTCGAGCACCTGGATGCCGCCGACGGCGGGCATCATGACGTCGAGCAGCACCAGATCGCACGGCCTGCGCTCGATCAGCTCGAGCGCTTCGCGGCCGCCCGTGGCGAGCGTGACGTTGGTGTAGCCGAGCTGAGCGAGGCGCGCCGCGAGAATCTCACGGTTATCCTCGTTGTCGTCGACGACGAGCAGTGCGGCCGCACTGTTTGCGAGTTGCGTCATTTGCGATAGTCTAAGTTGAGAGACCGCGGGGAGGAAATCTGAGCACCGTCGTCAGTGCGCCGGAGGAGTTGGCCGGGCCCGATCGCCGACGCGTCCATCCGATCGTTCGCCTCGATCGTGTCGTGCGCATCATCGGCTGCCCACTCGGTGTCGGAATCATCGCCACCGTGCGGCTGGACATACCGACGCCGATCGGGTTGTGGCTGGCCTTGTTTGCCTATGCCTTTGCCTGGCCGCACCTCGCCTACCTGATCGGGCGCTTCAGTCGCGATCCGAAGCGCACCGAGCATCTCTGTCTGATGTTCGACTGTGCCTGCTTCGGGGCCGCGGGGATGCTCGTCGGCTATCGGCTCGTGCCAACGACGGTGATTGCGACCGGCATCCTGACCGCAGTGGCGAGCGTCGGCGGCTTCCGGCTTTTCTGGGCCGGTGTCGCTGTGCTCAGTTCGGTGCTGCTGGCGGGATCGTTCGCCGCCGATTGGGAGGCCGCCGCACAGACGCCGACGGTCACGATCGCGCTCTCGCTCACCGTGGCGTTCCTGTTCCAGCTCCTGCTCGCGACCCAGAGCTTTCGTCAGGCGCATGCGTTGAACCAGACGCGGAGCGAGATCAAGGAGCAGGCGGAACGGATCCTCGCGCAGAACGAAGCGCTCGAAGAGGCGATCGGCCGCGCCGAAGAGGCGCGTCATGCGATGGAGGCGGCGAACCTCGCCAAGTCGCGTTTCCTCGCGAACATGAGCCACGAGCTGCGCACGCCGTTGAACGCGATCATTGGCTACACCGAGCTCATCCTCGATCGCACGTATGGCGAGATCAACGAGCGTGTGCGCGGAACGCTGTCGCGCGTCGAGCGCGCCGGACGGCTGCTGCTCGGGCTGATCAACGAAGTGCTCGATCTGTCGAAGATCGAGGCGGGCCAGTTCAAGCTCACGATCACGAACTTCGCCCTCGCCGATACGGTGGGCGCGGCGGTCGCGTCGCTCGAAGGGCTTGCGCGCGAGAAGGGGCTGAAGCTCTACGCCGACATCGCGCCGGGCCTGCCAACGTCGATCGGCGACGAGCGCAGGATCACGCAGGTGTTGATGAACCTGATCGGCAACGCGATCAAGTTCACCGATGCGGGCGAGGTCGCTGTGGCGGCGAAGCTCGACGACGATCGTTTCACCGTGACCGTGCGCGACACCGGTCCGGGTATCGCGCCCGAGTTCCACGAGCGGATCTTCGAGGAGTTCCAGCAGGCCGACAGCTCGACGACGCGGCAGAAGGGCGGCACGGGTCTGGGTCTTGCGATCGCGAAGCGGATCGTCGAGATGCACGGGGGAACGCTGCGGCTCGTGGCGAGCGAGCCGGGCCGCGGGTCGACATTCGGCTTCACGCTGCCGTGTGCCGGGCCGCCGGAGCCGGCGTCGGGCACCATCGACGCTCACCAAGCGACAACGTCATGACCAAGCGCGTTCTGATCGTCGACGACAACGAGGACAACCGCCAGATCCTGATCGACCTGCTGTCGGCCAGCGGGTATGACGTGCTCGAGGCGCACAACGGTGTCGATGCCGTGGCGATGGCGCAAGCGGAAGTGCCCGATCTCGTGCTGATGGATATCCAGTTGCCCGGGCTCGACGGTCACGAAGCGACGCGGCGCATCAAGGCGATGCCGTCGCTCGCCCGCATTCCGGTCATTGCGGTGACGTCGTATGCACTCGCCGGCGATGACAAGAAGGCGGCGGAGGCGGGTTGCGACGCTTATGTCACCAAGCCGTTCAGTCCGCGCGCGTTGCTCGCGAAGGTCCGGGAGTTTCTGGAGCCGGCGGGCGGTTGACGCGACGGGTCAGTGCCTGGTCTCGGATGGGACGAGTGACAGCTCTGCCTCGACGACGCCGTCCTCGATCATGCCGATGCGGCGTGCCGCGGCGAGCGAGAGATCGGCAATGCGCGACTTGATCGCAGGGCCACGGTCGTTGACGACGACCTCGACGGTGCGCTGATTCTCGAGGTTGACGACGCGCACGCGCGTTCCGAACGGCAGGCTGCGATGCGCCATCGTCAGCGCTTCGGGATCGAAGATCGCGCCGCTCGCCGTCTTCCGGCCGGCGAACTCCTTGCCGTACAGCGAGATGGGTCCGCGTTCGTAGACTTCGGTTCGCGGAGTGGACGTCTCCTCCTTGGGGCATCCTCCGGCGACGAGCGCCAACGCGAGGAGAGCGACGAGTCGGAAGTGACTGCGCAGGGCGAAACCAGGAAGCGCACGATGCGGTCGCGCGGTGATCGCCCATCGTCGGCTCATCGACACGGACCGGTCATTGCGGCCCGATTCGCGAGCGCAGCATCTCCGCGACCTGCACAGGATCCGCCTTGCCCTTGCTCGATGCCATCACTTTGCCGACCAGCGCGTTCATCGCCTTCTCCCGCCCCGCTTGCACCTGCTCGACGATCGACGGGTTGGCGGCGATCGCATCCTCGACCCACTCGGTGAGTGCGTCCGCATCGCGGACCTGGCGCAAGCCGTTGCCATCGATGATCGCGTCGACGTCGCCCTCGCCGCGCCACATCGCGTCGAACACCTGCCTGCCGGACTTTGCGCTGATCGTGCCGTCCGCGATCCGCTTCAAGAGCGCGGCGGCCGCCGGTGGCCGCACCCGTGTGGCGCGGATGTCGATGTCCGCGCGGTTCAAGCTGGCCGCAAGCTCCCCCAGCATGAAGTTCGCGACGGTTTTCGGCTCGCCGCCGAACGCCGCGACGGCCTCCTCGAAGTAACGCGCGGTCTCACGGCTCGCCGTGAGCATCGCGGCGTCGTAGGCGGGCAATCGATGATCGGCGATGAAGCGTTCGCGCATCGCCGCCGGAAGCTCCGGCATGCCGGCCCTCACGCGATCGATCCATGCCGGCTCGATCGCGAGCGGTGGCAGATCGGGATCGGGGAAATAGCGGTAGTCCTGCGCGTCTTCCTTGGTCCGCATCGAGCGCGTCTCGTTGCGGTCGGGATCGTAGAGACGCGTTTCCTGCTCGACACGGTTGCCGTCCTCGATCAGCTCGATCTGGCGGCGGGCCTCGTATTCGATTGCAGCTTTAAGGAAGCGGAAGCTGTTCAGGTTCTTGATCTCGCAGCGTGTGCCGAGCTTTGCGTCGCCCTGACGGCGCACCGACACGTTCGCATCGCAGCGGAAGTTGCCTTCCTGCATGTCGCCGTCGCAGATATCGATCCAGCGCACGAGCGCGTGCAATGCCTTCGCGTAGGCGACCGCCTCGTCGGCACTGCGCATGTCGGGCTCGGACACGATCTCGAGGAGCGGCGTGCCGGCGCGATTCAAGTCGATGCCGGTCATCCCGTGACTCAGGGGGCTATCCAGTTCGTGCAGGCTCTTGCCTGCGTCCTCCTCCAAATGCGCGCGCGTCAGCCGCACGCGGATCTCGCCGCGCGTCGGCGACACGACCGGCACATCGCCACCTGACACGACGGGAATCTCGTACTGCGAGATTTGATAGCCCTTCGGAAGGTCGGGATAGAAATAGTTCTTGCGCGCGAATACGCTACGCGGCGCGACGTTGCCGCCGACGGCCACGCCGAAGCGAATCGCGCGATCGACGGCGCCGCGGTTGAGTGTCGGCAGCACCCCCGGCAGCGCGATATCGATCGCCGAGGCATTGGCGTTCGGCGCTGCGCCGAACGCTGTCGAGGCACCGGAAAAGATCTTCGACGCGGTCGAAAGCTGCGCGTGCGTCTCGAGACCGATGACGACTTCCCAGGTCATCAGGCCATTGTAGGTGTTCGCGTATGCCAGTCGGTCGCTAGCTGGAAACGATGCGCGACGGCGATGAGCCGCGCTTCCTGCAGATGATCGGCCTGCAACTGAAGGCCGATCGGGCGGCCGTCGCGCGTAAAACCGGCCGGCAGCGAGACCGCCGGCATGCCGACCAGATTCGCCGCGACGGTGAAGATATCGTTCATGTACATCGTGACCGGATCGTCGACGCGCGCGCCGATGCGAAACGCAGCGGTTGGCGCGACCGGCCCGGCGATGACGTCGACATCGACGAACGCGCGGCGAAAGTCGTCGGCGATCAGGCGGCGCACTTTCTGCGCTTTGAGGTAGTACGCGTCGTAGTAGCCGTGTGACAAGACGTAAGTGCCGACGAGGATCCGGCGCTTGACCTCGGCGCCGAACCCTTGCGCGCGCGTCTTTTTCATCATGTCGATCAGGTCGCTGTACCCGCGCGCGCGATGGCCGTAGCGGACGCCGTCGAAGCGCGCAAGATTCGAGGATGCTTCCGCGGGCGCGACGACGTAGTACGCCGGCACGGCGTGCTTGACCGCGGGCAGATCCACATCGACGGTCGTTGCGCCGAGGCGGCGCATCCGCGCGACTGCTTCATCGACCGCTGATGCAACGTCGGCATCGACACCGCGCCCTGTGAACTGTCGTGGCAGGCCGATGCGCAGCCCGCGCAACGGTCGCGCCGCGTCGACGCCGGTGGCGACGTCGCTCAGGTAGTCGTCGCGAACCCATTCGAGCGACGTCGAATCGCGCGGATCGTGTCCGGCCATCGCGGTCAGCAACAACGCGCAGTCATACGCCGTGCGGGCGAACACGCCTGGCGTATCGAGGCTCGACGCGAACGCGATGAGCCCATAGCGCGAGCACACGCCGTAAGTCGGCTTCAAGCCCGTGATACCGGTGAACGATGCCGGTTGTCGGATCGAGCCGCCGGTATCCGTGCCGGTGGCGCCGGGGACCAGGCCCGCGGCAACCGCGGCGGCCGAGCCGCCGGAGCTTCCGCCCGGGACGCACTCGTGGTTCCACGGGTTGCGAACCGGTCCGAAGTGGCTCGTCTCGGAAGAAGAGCCCATCGCGAACTCGTCCATGTTCGTCTTGCCGACGAGCACGGTGCCGGCTTGCTTCAGTCGCGCGACGACGTGCGCGTCGTACGGCGCGATGAACTCGGCCAGCATGCGCGAGCCGCACGTGGTGCGTAGCCCCGCCGTCATCAGCACGTCTTTGTGCGCGATCGGGATGCCGGTGAGCGGGCCGGCCTCGCCTTTTGATCGCAGCTGATCGGCCGCGCGCGCTTGAGCGAGCGCACCTTCGGCGTCGACGCTGACGAAAGCGTTCAGCAGGCGGTTGACGTCCGCGATGCGCGCGAGGCGATCAGTCAGAAGTTCGACGGCGGACACCTCGCGCGCGGCCATCGCCGCGGACAGATCGGCGATCGTCGCGAACGCCTCTCGGCTCACTCGATCACGCGCGGAACGAGATACACGCCGTCCTCGGTCGCCGGCGCCTGCGCCTGGAATAGCAGGTGATGATCGGACTCGGTGACCGCGTCCTCGCGGAGCGGCAGCATCACGTCCTGCGCGTGCGACATGGGTTCGATGCCCGCCGTGTCGATCGCGAGGAGCTCGTCGACGAGGCCGAAGATCGCGTCGAGCTTCGCCTGCACATCGGTCATCTCGTCGCCCGTCAATTCGATGCGGGCGAGGTGCGCGACGCGCTCGACGTCACTTGCGGAAACGGCCATTGAGCGTCGCTTAAATTACAACATCTTAGAGTATCATAGCGGCGGTCATCGTCGAGGGTGCGGACCGGCAGAAGCCGCATCAGAACAAAGCGCGCCCTAAAGAATGTTCGAGTCCTTCAAAGGCTACTTTTCGAGCGACCTTGCAATCGATCTCGGCACCGCGAACACGCTGATCTACGTTCGTGGCAAGGGCATCGTGTTGAACGAGCCCTCCGTCGTTGCTATCCGCCAGGAAGGCGGCCCCAACGGCAAGAAGGTGATCCAGGAAGTCGGTCTTGCGGCGAAGCAGATGCTCGGCCGCACGCCCGGCAACATCACGGCGATCCGGCCGATGAAGGACGGCGTCATCGCCGACTTCACCGTCACCGAGCAGATGCTGAAGCAGTTCATCAAGAAGGTGCTCGACTCGCGGCTGTTC
>DATLNR010000147.1:0-5391 GCA_035536655.1 Casimicrobiaceae bacterium | reverse complement strand
CAGCGAGGAATGCGCAGCGGTGCAGGCAAAGTTTCCGCGGCTGACGCTGGAGACCGACGCGGCGTTTCACGTCATCCTTCCCGCGTCCACGGGGGCCTGCCCTTACTCCGCTCTCATCGGCCAGCGATGGAATGTCGTTATCCCGGTGTACCGGTTATGGAAACCGCACGGCGGCTCCAATCACCGGTACACCACGAATGACGCCGTACGCGACGAGATGCTTCGACGCGGATGGGTGAGCGAAGGCTACGGTCCGATGGGCGTCGCGATGTGCGCGCTGGGCTCGCCGTGGGACTACTAGCGAGGGAGTGGAGCCGGCTCGCGATCGTGACCCACGATCGTAACGATCGCAATCGCCAGGACGTATTCCCAGAACGTGGTCACGCGTTCGGTCAGTCCCGCAGATCCCGCCCGGTCAGCTTAATGAACAAGTCCTCCAGATTCGCCGGCCGGTGCAGATAGCGCACACCGGCGCGCGTCGCAAGATCGTCGAGCAGCGGCTTCGGATCCTGCGCATAGCAGAACGCGGTCTCGCCGGCGATCTCGACGCGCTTCGCGATGCGGCGCCCGTGCATGTCGGCCCACGTTTTGGCTTCGTCGCCGTACACCTCGATCACTTCGGGCTCGACGTGCTGCGCAATCAACGCGCGCGGCGCGTCGCTCGCGATCAGCATGCCGTGATCGATGACGGCGAGCCGCGTTGCGAGGCGCTCGGCTTCGTCCATGAAGTGCGTCGTCAAGAGGATCGTCTTGCCTTGCGATAACAATTGGCGCAGCCCATCCCAGATCAAATGTCGCGCCTGCGGATCGAGGCCGGTCGTCGGCTCGTCGAGGATCAGCAAGTCCGGGTCGTTGACGAGGGCACGCGCGAGCGTCAAGCGGCGCTTCATGCCGCCGGACAGCGTGCGCAAGCCTTGCTTGCCCTTCGCGGACAATCCGGCGAATTCGAGCAGCTTCGGGATGCGTTCGCGCAGCACGTCGGACGCGATGCCGAAGTAGCGCCCGTACACCTCGAGGTTCTCGACGACGGTGAAGTCGGGATCGAGGTTGTCCATCTGTGGCACGACGCCGACGCGGATGCGGGCAACGCGCGCCGCGAGCGGGACCGGGTGCCCGACGAGTTCGATCGTGCCGCCATCGGGCTCGATCAGGCCGAGGCAGCAGCGCAGCGTCGTCGTCTTGCCGGCGCCGTTCGGTCCGAGCAGGCCGAAGCACTCGCCGCGCCGAATCGCGAACGACACGCCGCGCAGTACCTCCTGCGCGCCATAGCGCTTGCGTAGCCCCTCGACGCGCAGCACCGCATCCGCAACCGGTGCCCACGCGGGCGCGCTCGCAATCGCTTCCGGAAGCGCTGCGTTCACTTGTTCGTGCTCCTAATCGATCGTGAATCCCGTCGCCTTGACGACGGTGCCCCAGCGCGCGTGATCGGCGGCGAGGCGCTGCTTGAACTCGTCCGGCGTGCTTGTCGCCGGCTCCATGCCGACGCCGCGCAGCTTCGCGACGACATCGGGCGAGCGCAGCGCCTGATTCAGATGCCGGTTCAACGCCTGCACCGTCGCCGGTGGCGTGTTCACGTGCGCGAAGAAGCCGAACCAGCCGCCGGTCTCGAGATTCCTGAGTCCGAGCTCGGTCAGCGTCGGCACGTCGGGAACGACATTCGATCGCTGCGGACCCGACGTGGCCAGGATTCGTACGCGCCCCGCCTTGTGCATCTCGGAGAGATCCGCGACGGTGTCGATCGCGGCCGGAATCTGTCCGCCGATCAAATCGTTCGCGAACGCGGCCGATCCCTTGTACGCCACGTGCACCATGTCGACGCCGGTTTCCTTGCCGATCTGCACGCCGAAGAAATGCGGCAGGCTGCCCGAGCCCGAGGTGGCGTACGACGCCTTGCCGGGATTCGCCTTCGCCCAGGCGACGAACTCGTTCCACGTCTTCGTGCCCGATTGCGGTCCGACGGCAACGGCGAAATCGAACGTCGAGCCGATGCCGATCGGCGCGAAATCCTTCAGCGGATCGAACGACAGCTTCGTCGTCGTGTGCGGCACGACGGCCATCGGGCCGATCGGCATGACCATGATCGTCGCGCCGTCGGCAGGCGCGGCTTTCACCGCATCGGCCGCGACGCGCCCCGCAGCGCCGGGACGGTTCTCGACGAGCACCGTCTGGCCCATCGTATCCTTCATCTTGTCGGCGACGAGCCGCGCCATCAGATCGGCTGTCCCGCCGGCGGCGAAGCCGACGAGGATCCGAACCGGACGATCGAACTTCTCCTGTGCTTGCGTCGGCAACGCAGCGCAAAGCCCAAGACTCGCAATTGCGAGCGACAACGCAAACTTTCTCATCACTGCTCTCCTTTTCTGACCTCGGTCTCCTGACTCCTGACCTCTGACCGCCACATGCCGGTGATCACCCGCGCAAGCTGCGGCAATCGTCCGTGAAAGAAGTGCCCGCAGCCGGGGAACACCGTCACCGGCAGCTCCTGCGGTCGCGCCCATTCGAACACATCGGCGAGTGCGACGACGTCATCCTGTTCGCCGTGGATGACGATCGTGTCGGCCGGCACGCTGTCGACGGCGAAACGGCCGACGGCCGGTCCGACGAGCACGATGCGCTCCGGCGCAACGCGCTTCGCGACGCGCGAAACGATGTAGCCGCCGAACGAGAAGCCGGCGAGCACGAGCGGAACATCGCCGAAACGCGTCCGCGCATGCGCAAGTGCCGCAAGCGCATCCTCGGTCTCGCCCGGACCGTGGTCGAACGTGCCTTGCGATTTGCCGACGCCGCGGTAGTTGAATCGTACCGCTGCGTACGACAGCGCGAAGAACGTCTTGGCCAGCGTATGCACGACCTTGTTGTCGAGCGTGCCGCCTTCGACCGGATTCGGATGCGCGATGAGTGCGACGCCGCGGATCGGCGTCTCGGGTGTGTTGAGCGCGATCTCGAGCGCGCCGGCCGGACCGTCGATGGTGAAGCGCTCGAGCGTACGGATATTCAATAGTGGGCCCTCACGCTTGCGGCCCCATTTTCCACTTCGGACGCCGCTGCGCTGCCCCCCAAGGGGGAGCAATGAGCGCCTTGGGACGGCCCGGCGGCGCTCAAATACGCAGCCGCTCGACGATCTCCCCGGCCACCAGATGGCGGTCGATGATCTCGTCGATGTCCGATTGATCGACGTACGTGTACCAGACGTTGTCCGGGTACACGACGAGCACCGGGCCTTCCTCGCAGCGGTCGAGGCAGCCGGATTTGTTGATGCGCATAGCGCCCTTGCCCGAGAGTCCGAGCGCCTTGATGCGCGATTTCGCGTACGCCTGCATCTTCGCCGCGTCGGCGTTGGCGCAGCAGCGCTCCGGAGGCTCGCGCTCGTTCAGGCAGAAGAAAACGTGATGCTTGTAGTAACTCATGAGGAAAAAGAATCGAACCGAAAAGTATAGCGGATCGATGTTTCACGACTTGAGCCGCGCCGTCTCGGGATTCCCCCATCCCGGACGCCCGGCCAACGCGAACAGCCATGCCGCCGCCATGACCGGCCACACGACGAGCACGATGCGCGTCAGGCCGTTGAAACTCAGCAGATGGCCGAAACGGCCGTTGAACAACGTGAGCGGCGGCGATGCGAACATCACGTCGGGTGTGAGCAGCGGGGCAAGCAGCGAAGTGAGCAGCGCGATCGCGCAACCTGCGACCTGCACCGGACGTGGCAGGAAGTTGGCGACGATCAGAAGCGCCGTGCCGAGCGCGATGCCGAGCAGGATGCCGGGCGAGAGCCACGTCACGAAGACCGCCGGTTTCAACAACAGCATCGCGGACACGCCTTTCAACAGCAGCGCGATTCCGACCAGCACGAGCGTCGCGCCTCCGGCGAACGAACGGTTGCGCACCAGCAACGCAGCGAACAGGCCGACGCCGACGAGCTGGGACGCGCTTTGCGCCGCTTCGATCAGCATCGTCGCCAGATCGTCGACGGGCGCACCGGGCGCCATCGCGAGCGTTCCAGGATCGAACGTCAGCGCGAACGGCGGGATCGCCGGATTCAGCTGCGCCACGAGCCACAGCGCGATGAGCGCAAGGCCGACGTCGCCCATCGTTCCGGGCACGATCGCGCGAGGCCGCCATTTGCGCAGCATCGAGCGCAGCGGCGAGCGCGTGTACGCGGCGCCGAGCAATCCACCGATCAACGCGCCGACGGTGTTGCACGCGAAGTCAACGACCGTTGCGTAGCGCGGCGGCATGTACCACTGCAAAGTCTCCATCGCGAACGACACGATCGCTCCGGCCGCGACGGCGATGAGGACACAATGGCGCGGCGACGCGCGCTTCCACATCAACGAGGCGAAGAAGCCGAGCGGCGCGTAGGTCAGCACGTTGGCGATGATGTCGAACGTCGTCGACTTGCGCGAATACGCGCCGGTCAGCCAGAACGGCGTGTCGGGCAGCGGTGTCATCCAGTCGCCGAACGGTTGCAGGCTTGCGTACGCGATCGCTGCCGCGTACAGCAGGACCAACGCATGCGCGAGGCTCGAGCCTCGCTCCGATGACGCGTCGGTCACGACAGGATCCTGCGCATCGTCACCGTGTCGCCCGACGCGCGAAGACGCGCAAAACCCAGCGTTGCGTAGAGCGAGAGCGGTCCCCTGAAGTGGCCCGCCGCGTCTTTTGCGGCCTGCGTCGGGAATGCATCGACGACGCGGACGCCGCGTTGCGCGAAAGAATCGAGCGCGTGCTTGGCGAGCGCGGTCGCCATCCCCTTGCGGCGCTCGTCCGGATCGATGACGAAGCACAGCATGACGGCGGCTTCGTGAACCGGCACGTCGATCGGCGGAGGCTCGACTTCGAGTCGCGCAAAGCAGTGCGGAAGCTTGTGACGCGGCTGCGCGTTCAACCAGCCCACGACGCGATTCGCATCGTCATAGGCGAGGAAGCCCTCCATCTCGGCGACGTCGATGCGGGCGGCGATAGCCGTTCGGTTCGAATGGGCAGGCAGCGACGGCCAATCGAGCGCCGGTGCGGCGTGGAAGAAATGGCAATAGCAATCGGCCCACGCCGGGTTGTCGGCGAACGCGCGCCCGCGTTCGTGATCGAAGAAGCCGAGGAAGTCGTCACGGCGGGAGGGCGTGAGCGATGCGATGCGCCAGAGCGCGGGAGCCACCATCGCGCGATGATCGCACGGCCGACGGCATGGAGATTGCTGCATCGCACCGGGTCACTGCGCGATCGGCATGGAGACTTTCCGCGCTGCCGCGCAGCGTCAGTCTTGCGCACGTATCGGTCGCTACACCTACTCCGTCCGAACGAGAACACCCGCATACCGACGCGTGCTACGTTGCCTAGATGAACGACGCCCACGCTCGCCTCATTTCCCTTCGGCTTCGCTGCCCCCCGAGGGGG
>DATLNR010000146.1:0-5852 GCA_035536655.1 Casimicrobiaceae bacterium | reverse complement strand
ATAACGGATGATCGGCAACGCTTCCTTGGTGAGCGACGTCAGCACCAGCTCGCCGCGCTCGCCGTCGGGCAACACCTCCGCCGTGACCGGATCGACTATCTCCGGATAGAAATGGTCTTCCCAGATCGTCAGCCCGTCTTTCGTCTCGATGCACTCCTGGCCGACGCCCGGACCGATGACTTCGGAAAGACCATAGATGTCGATCGCATCGATCGCGAGGCGCGCTTCGATCGACTCGCGCATCGCGGGCGTCCATGGCTCGGCGCCGAAAATGCCGATCGAAAGCGACGAGCTTCTCGGATCGCGCCCCTGCTTCTCCATCTCCTCGGCGATTGCCAGCATGTACGACGGCGTCACCATGATGATGTCGGGCTTGAAGTCGAAGATCAGCTGGACCTGGCGTTCCGTCATGCCGCCGGACATCGGGATCACCGTGCATCCCAACTTCTCCGCGCCATAGTGCGCGCCGAGGCCGCCGGTGAAGAGTCCGTAACCATACGCGACATGAACGATGTCGCCGGAGCGCCCGCCGGCGGCGCGGATCGATCGCGCCATGACCGTGGCCCACGTTTCGATGTCGCCGCGCGTGTAGCCGACGACCGTCGGCTTGCCCGTCGTGCCCGACGAGGCGTGAATGCGCGACACGCGCTCGCGCGGGACGGCGAACATGCCGAACGGATAGGTCTCGCGCAGATCGGCCTTGGTCGTGAACGGGACGCGCGCGAGGTCGCGCAGTGACTTTATGTCGCACGGCGACACCCCCGCGGCGTCGAACTTCCCGCGATAGTGCGCGACATTGTCGTACGCGTGCGCAAGCGACCATTGCAGGCGTTCGAGTTGCAGCGCTTGCAGCGCGTCCGCGCTCGCACGCTCGATCGGTTCGAGCTCGTCGGGTTTCGGTCGCTTCGCGGGCATGGCTACGATGCGGGCGTGTCGAGCGACACGACGTGGCCCTTGATGCGATGGCTCTTGCCGCGAAACAACGCAATCCGCTCGCCGCGCTGGTTGACGACGTCGACATCGTAGATGCCGGTGCGACCGCTGACGATGCGTTCCTGCGCATGGGCCGTCAAGACATCGGCCTCGCGCGCCGGCGCGAGGAACTCGATCGACGCGCCGGCCGCGACGGTCACCAGGTTATGGCTGTTGCACGCGAACGCGAACGCGCTGTCGGCGAGCGTGAAGATGAAACCGCCATGGCAGATGTCGTGCCCGTTCAGCATGTCCGTCCTGACCGTCATCGACAGCGTTGCAGTCCCGGGTGCGATCGCGTCGATGCGCATGCCCATGCGCCTGGACGCGCGATCGTTTGCGAACATCGCCTCGCCCGTGCGCTCGGCGACGGATTGGGGATCGGTCGCTGCTGCACCCATCGACGCTAGCTTAACAATGGCGCTCCCGCGGCGCAGCGACGCGCAATCAGCGGCGAGATGCGGTAGCGCGCGTCGCCGTAGTGCGCGATCAGATTCACCAGCACTTCGTTGATGAATGCACAACCGATGTCGTCGCCCCAGGCAAGCGGCCCCCGTGGATAGTTGACGCCCATCTGCATCGCGAGGTCGATGTCGCTGGCTGATGCGATGCCTTGCACGACGGCGTCGGCCGCTTCGTTGACCAGCATTGCGACGGTTCGCAAGACTGGCAATCCCGCGACATCGTCGATCGGCGACACGGCGATGCCCGCCGCTTGAAGAAGCCCGACCGCGGCGCCGAACGCCGCGTCGCTGCACGTATCCGCGCGCGCAACTGCGAGGCGCTTCGCCGCGTGGTAGTCGAGCGCGAGATCGAACAGGACGAGATCGCGCACGCCTTCGGTGCCGCGCCCGGTGGCGGTGCGTCCATCCGACAGGGCCAGCCACGCCCCGCCAGCGGCGATGACGCCGCTCGGAACACCGGGCCGCCGCTCTGCGCGTTCGAGCGGCACGCCGAGCGCGGCGATGCGATCGACGAGCGCGTTCGCGAATCCGAGGTCGCCATACGCGACGACGCGTTGCGGACACGGTCGCGGCGGCTCGGTGCGCGGCGATATGACCGTCGCCTCCTTGGCATGGTCGTAGAAACCCCGCCCGCTTTTTCGGCCGAGGTAGCCCGCGGCAACCAGTTCCTGCTGCACGACCGACGGCGTGAACCGCGCATCGTGGAAGTACGCTTCCCAGACGCTCTTCGTCACCGCGAAGTTGACATCGTGGCCGATCATGTCCATCAGCTCGAACGGGCCCATGCGAAAGCCGCCGGCGTCGCGCATCACCGCGTCGATCGTCGCCGGGTCGGCCGCGCGCTCGGCGAGGAGCCGCAGACCTTCCGCGTAGAACGGACGCGCGCAGCGATTGACGATGAATCCCGGCGTCGACATCGCGTGCACCGGCGTCTTTCCCCACGCCTTCGCCGTGTCGTAGATCGTCTCTGCGACGCCGCGATCGGTCGCGAGTCCGCTGACCACTTCGACGAGCGGCAGGATCGGCGCCGGATTGAAGAAATGCATGCCGACCAGTCGTTTCGGGCAGCGCAATCCGGTGGCGAGCGCGGTCACTGACAGTGACGACGTGTTCGTCGCGAGAATCGCGTCGTCGGCGACGACGACTTCGAGCTCATGAAACAGATCGCGTTTGATCGAGAGATCCTCGACGATCGCCTCGATGACGAGCTTGGCGGAGACGACATGGCCGACCGCATGCACGGCTTCGATGCGCGCCGCCGCGTCCTTCGCGGCTTGATCGGTGAGCTTCCCCTTGCCCGCAAGCGTCGCGAACGTTTCGCCGATCTTCTTCTTCGCATCGACGGCGGCGTTGATGCGGCTGTCGAAAAGCTGCACGCGATGACCGGCTTGTGCAGCGACTTGCGCGATACCGGCGCCCATCGCGCCGGCGCCGAACACGGCGACCGCTGCCGAAGGGGGCAGTGCGCTCATCGAACGCGCTAGCGGCCGGTGAATCGCGGAGGCCGCTTGGCGATGAACGCGGCAACGCCCTCGCGATAGTCCTCGCTGTAGCCCAGCGTGCGCTGCGTATCCCGCTCGAGCGACAACTGGTCCTCCAGCGTATTGTGCTCGGCGGCGTGCAGCGCCTGCTTGATGGCGGCGAGCGCCCTTGTCGGCGCTTGCGCCAGCGTGGCGAGCAACGCGTCGGCGGTTTGCCCGAGCTCGTCGTCGTCGACACACTTCCAGATGAGCCCCCACGCCTCGGCTAGTTCGGCGGTCAACCGGTCGCCCAGCATCGCGAGTCCCTTTGCGCGGGCGGTCCCGACGAGTCGCGGCAACCAGTACGTGCCGCCCGAATCGGGGACGAGCCCGATCTTCGCGAACGCCTGAATGAAGCTCGCCGACCGCGCCGCCACGACAATGTCGCAAGCAAGTGCGATGTTCGCGCCCGCACCGGCAGCGACGCCGTTGACCGCGCAAACGATCGGCTTCGGCATCGCGCGCAGCGCGAGGATCAGCGGACGGTAATTGCGATCGATCGACGCACCAAGATCGACCGCCTCGCTGCCCGGCGCCACAGCACGGTCGCTCAAGTCCTGCCCGGCGCAGAATCCTCGCCCTGCTCCGGTCAGCAGCACGACGCGGACCGACTCGTCGTCGCACACGCTGTCGAGCGCGCCACGCAACGCCTCGTGCATCGCATCGTTGAAGCTGTTGAGCCGATCGGGACGATTCAGCGTGATGCGTGCGATGCCCGCATCGGTCGTAAGCAAGATCGGGGACGCCATCGTCAGACGTGGCGCCGATGCTGCACGACCCGGAAGCGACTCGCCACAAACGCAGCGTCGGTCAGCGCAGCATTTGCTGCAGGATTCGCACCGGTGCCGTGGAAATCGGAGAACGCGGCCGACTGGTTGACGAACACGCCGCCCGTGAGGTTGATCGATAGCGCCACGCCGGCGTCCTCGGCGACGTCGATCGCTTCGTCGATGACGTCGTCGTTCGTCGAGTAAACGGACAACGTCAGCGCGCCATGATCCTTGATCGCCTGACGCGCGATGTCGAGGCTCTGCGACGTGCTTTCGGTCGCGATGACGAACGCGATCGGGCCGAACCACTCGATCAGGTACTTGTCGCGATCCGCGGCGTTCAACCGCACGATCAACGGTGTTCGGATCGTCGCGTCGGGGAAGTGCGGGTGCGCAATCGGCTGCGAGTCAAGCAATACGGGTCCGAGCGCGCGCGCCGCGTCGATGCGCTTCGCCGTGTGCTCGCTCTGCACCGCGCCGAGCAACTCGACGGCCCGCGCCGGATCGCCGAGCAGCTTCTGCACGGCCTCGGCGAGACTCGCCGCGACGTCGTCGAACGACTTGCGACCGTTCGACGTTTCGATGCCGTCGTGCGGAACGTAGATGTTCTGCGGCGCCGTGCACATCTGGCCGGTGTAGAGCGACAGCGAGAACGCGACGTTGCGCGCGACGCTCTTCACGTCTTCCGCGGAATCGATGACGATCTGATTGACGCCCGCCTTTTCGGTGTACACCTGTGCCTGCACGGCGTTGCGTTCGAGCCACATTCCGTTCGCGGAGCTACCGGTAAAGTCGATCAGCTTGACGTCCGGTCGAAGCGCGAGCTTCTGCGCGGTCTCGTCGCCCGCATCGTGCGCGAACAGCGTGACGACGTTCGGATCGAAGCCGCCATCCTCGAGCACTTCGCGCGCAATGCGTACGGTGACCGCAAGCGGCAGGATCGCCCCCGGATGCGGCTTGACGACGACCGCATTGCCCGTCGCAAGCGACGCGAAGAGCCCCGGATAGCCGTTCCACGTTGGAAACGTCGACACGCCGATGACCAGCGCGATGCCACGCGGCACGACGCGGAAATGCTTCTCCATGCGCAGCGGCTCGCTCTTGCCTTGCGGCTTTTCCCAATGCGCTTTTGCCGGAATACGACGCATCTCGTCCCACGCATAGGCGACCGCTTCAAGCCCGCGATCCTGCGCGTGCGGGCCGCCGGCCTGGAACGCCATCATGAACGCCTGTCCCGTCGTGTGCATGACGGCATGCGCGATCACATGTGATGCCTTGTTGATGCGGTCGAGGATCTCGAGCGACACGCCGACCCAGGCTTCCGGGCCCGCCTTGCGCCACGTGGCTTGCGCTTTCGCAATCGCCGCGAACAACGCGTCCGCGTCCGGCTTCGGATAGTCGATGCCGAGATCGAAGCCATACGGTGAACGTTCTTTCCCGACGTGACCGACCATTCCCGGTTGATCGAGATCGAACGGTTGGTCGCGCATTGCGTCGAATAATGCCTTGCCCTCCTCCGCCGCGCCTTCACCGTAATTGCGCGGGCTGGGCGACTCGGGATACGGGCTCCAGTAGCCGCGCTCGGCGATCGCCTGCAGCGCGCGGTCGAGCGTGGCTTTGTGCTTGTCGAAAAACGGGTGGGCCACGATCGATCTTCGAGGAACGCGGAGGGGGAAAATTTAGCACGGCATGCCTGGACGAGCTTCCGTGCCGGGAACGACCGCCGGTTTCCGGTCTCGTTAGAGGATCGGATTCTTCGCGTTCAATGTTGGCGCGCTCCGCTTGAGTTGACCTCGTCACTGCAACGAACTCGCCGACGGGGACGTTTCAAATCGAGGAGAGTGCGCGCGGGGCATCGTGATCGCGCCCAACGGGCGCTGTCGTGTCGACGTCTATCTCACCGACGGCGGCCTGACTCGGGTGCGCGGCCGCCCGCAAATGGCCGCGCCGGGAAACGCTTCGATCGAGCTTCATGGGCCGGAACGCGACGGCGACGACCTCGTCGTCATGTGCGCGCACACGCGATAGGCGTGCGCTGCAACGCTATCCGGTGCCCGTTTGGTCGAAGTCGACCGTCACGCTGTCCGTCGCCGGATAGCTCTGGCACGCGAGAATGAAGCCGCGCG
>DATLNR010000145.1:0-13198 GCA_035536655.1 Casimicrobiaceae bacterium | reverse complement strand
GCAAGACTCATCGGTTGCGTCGCTCTCAGCGCCGCGGCCGCCGCCCCGCCGATCACGGTCTTCGCCGCCGCAAGTCTGACGAACCCGCTCGACGACATCGCTCGCACTTGGCACGCGCAGGGGAAGCCGCCGGTGCGCTTTTCGTTCGCGGTCGTGTCCGCGCTCGCCAAGCAGATCGAAAGCGGCGCGCCGGCCGATCTGTTCGTGCGCGGACGAGCAGTGGATGGACTACTTCGCGCGGCGACACCTGATCGCTTCGTCGTCACGGCGGACGCTCGCGACGAATCGACTCGTGCTGATCGTGCCCGTTGCGAGCGGCGTGACGCTGGCGCTCGTGCCGGGCGTCAATCTGAGCGGCGTCGTCGGCAACGGCGCGCTCGATCTTGCGCAAGTACGGCTTCGGCGAGCCGTGATCGAGCCGCCCTCCGCGCAGGAGCTCGAGGCGCTGCGCCTCTCCGTCGTCGTTGCGCTGTCAGCGACGCTCGCGACGTTGCCGTTCGCGACTCTCGCCGCATGGCTCGTTGCCCGAACGCGCTTTCCCGGCCGCGCGTTGTTCGACGCGAGACGCGCACGCTTCCGCTCGCAATCTACACCGCCACGCAGACACCCGGCGGCGATCGAGTGGCCAGCCGGCTCGTCGCGATCGCGTTTGTGCTGGCGCTTGCGATGCTGGTCGCGAGCGACGTCGCGGCGAAGCGCATGGCTCACGCGCTAGGTCGATAGCAGCGCCTGACATGCATCCGTGGCTCGACGTCGACGTTCGTTTGACGCGCGGTGCTTTCGCGCTCGATGCCCGCTTCACGGCAAAACAAGGCGTCGTTGCGCTGTTCGGCACGTCGGGCGCAGGCAAGACGAGGCTGGTCAACGCGATCGCCGGTATCGTGCGGCCGCACGCCGGACACGTTCGCGCGGACGGCATCACGCTGTTCGACAATGCGGCCGGGATCGACGTCCCGCCGGAACGGCGCAGCATCGGCTACGTCTTTCAGGATGCAAGGCTCTTTCCGCATCTGACGGTCCGCAACAATCCGATGTTCGGTGCCCAACGCGCGCACGAGCGTCGCGACGTTCGACGACGTCGTCGGATTGCTTGCGATCGATCGACTGCTCGATCGCCGCCCGCGCGATCTCTCTGGCGGCGAAACGCAGCGCGTCGCGCTCGGCCGTGCATTGCTTGCGCAGCCGCGGCTCCTGATCCTCGATGAACCACTGGCGTCGATCGACGTGGGCCGACGTTACGAGATCCTTCCGTAGCTGATGCAGCTGCGCGATCACTACGCGCTCCCGATGATCTATGTGAGCCACGCGATCGACGAGGTCGTCCGGCTCGCGACCGAGGTCGTGCTGATCGCCGAAGGACGCGTTGTCGGTGCAGGAAGCGTCGAAGACGTGTTCTCGCGTGCCGACCTGCGGCCCCACACGGGAGGGCGATTCGAGGCGGGCAGCGTCGTGGCCGGCACGATCGTGCGTCACCGTTCCGAATGGACGCTGACCGATGTCAGAGTCGGCGAGGCGGTCATGAGCGTGCCCGAAGTCCCGGCACCGGTGGGCGCGATGCTTGGGCTGCGCATCCGCGCCCGCGATGTCGCGTTGTCGCTCGCAGAACCGGTCGCGAGCTCGATCGGCTCGCGCATGCCCTGCGTCGTCACCGAGATCGCCGTCCGCGACGGACCTTACGCCGAAGTGCGCGTCGACATCGGCGGAGGCATTGCGATCTGGGCGCTGATCACGCGCCACTCGGTGGACCGTCTGGCGCTTGCGCCCGGGACGCCCGTTCATTGCCTCGTGAAAACGGTCGAGCTCGACAATCGGCTCGTCGTACCGGCGCCGACCTGAGCGACGCTGCCGTGCACCTTCCTCGACATCGACGGTATATCAGTGCCTGACTCCAAGTGCGTTCAGCAACGAGTTCTTCGCTATACTTTCAAAGTGCGGAACCGCCTGTTTCGACTCTTCTTGATCGTCTGCGTGGCATGCCAATGCGTTGGCGCAGTCAACGCGGTTACGTTCGACCTAGCCACAGGAGCGGAACACGAGGTGCTGCACTCGTGGGCATTAGGGCATCATCATCACGACGACGGTTCCCTACACGTCGACTGCTCGGATAACTCCATTCATCACACTCATGCCGATGATGGTGCCAACTCCTCGTGGTTACTGGCACCCGAAGTCCGGCCCGTAGTCCGCCACCAACCGCCGATGCCACAGGTTGCCACGATGGCGTTTGCGGCGAAGCCCTATCTCGAAGGTCTTCTACGGCCACCAACGGCGATCGCGGCTTGACGTAGAACAGAATTCGGCCGCTCAGTCGAAGGCGCATACGCCTGGTCTCGTGCGCATCCAGTACGCGCAGGTCCCGTTCATTCTTGCTCAGAGTCTGCTGGTAGGTCCTGCTGAGCGCGTGCGACCCTGCCCGCCAGTGGCTGAGACTCTTGATTCACGCGAAAGGTTTGCAATGGTCAATCGCATCGCTATTCCGTTGGCGTCGTTTTTCCTGGCGTGCCTGCCCATCGTGGCGCTCGCCCACGGGATCTCCGAGGCGGATCGTCAACGGATGCTCGAGGGCGGCTACCTGCAATATGTCGGACTGGGTGCCACTCACATGCTAACCGGATACGATCACTTGCTGTTCTTGTTCGGTGTCGTCTTTTTTCTTTCCGCTTTCAAGGACGTCGTCAAACTGGTGACCGCTTTCACTGTCGGTCATTGCATCACGCTGATCCTCGCCACCGTCTACCGCATCACATGGAACTATTATCTGGTTGAAGCGATCATCGCCCTTAGTGTCATGTACCGGGGCTTCGACAACAATGGAGGGTTTCAGAAGTACCTGAACGTGAGGTCACCCAATCTGCTGGCGGCCGTCTTCGTCTTCGGCCTGCTCCACGGGTTCGGGCTCTCGACGCGACTTCAGGAGCTTCCACTCGGTGACGACGCCACGGGAATGTTGTTGCGGATTCTTAGCTTCAACGTTGGGGTTGAGCTTGGACAGATCGCGGCGCTCACGCTTATGGGCGTTATCCTTGCCCTCTGGCGTCGCAGCGAATCGTTCCCGCGCTTCAGTTTCCTCGCCAATCTCGGATTGATCTATGCCGGTGCGCTGCTGCTGCTAATGCACCTTCACGGCTACCACCACGACATCGATGCGAACAATCTGCGGTTCCCTACCGAAACGCATCAGCACGCACACGAAGATATGGACATCGAAAAGAGTGCCGACCCGTCCCGGAACAAGCTGTAACGTCGGAAAGGACACGTAATGAAACGAAGTCTGTACATTGGTGCCGCCGCTGTCATCTTCGGCGCTTCAACCCCGGTCGCTTCGGGACCAGGTGGCAGCTGCCATTTTCACGGCTCGAAGACGGCGACGGATGCGGTAGTCATCGACTGCGCGACGCAACGCAAGGACGAGTTGATTACCAAGGGCAAGCTTGACAGGATGTGGCAATCCGTGAAGGTAGAGAAGGCGGAGCTTGTCGACAGCAAGAAGGGGAAAGAGTGGCGCGTGACGTTCAAGGATGCGGCCGCGAAGGACAAGGGTAAAGAAACGCTCTACATGTTCTTCACGGCCCCTGGTAACTTCATTGCCGCAAACTTCACTGGACAGTAGGAGGGCATGGAACAACGCGCGCTGCCTTGACTGCTCCACGCCCTCGTGAGGTCGCTTGACCCGAGCCGTCATCTACGGTCTTGCATCCGCAGTGCTCTTCGGACTGAGTACGCCGTTAGCCAAGACGCTGGTGGGATCGATACCACCGCTACTCCTGGCAGGGCTGCTCTATGCCGGTGCTGGCATAGGTCTCGCCGCAGTACTCGCGGTCCGACAAATGTTGTCGTCGAGACCGGTTGCCATGCCGTCGCGGAACGATCTCCCCTGGCTTGGCGGGGCGATCCTTGTCGGGGGGGTTCTCGGTCCGGTCGGACTGATGATCGGGCTAACCAGCACGCCCGCATCGTCGGCTTCGTTGCTCTTGAACTTCGAGGCGGTATTCACGGCGCTGCTGGCGTGGTTTCTGTTCCACGAGAACTTCGACCGACGGATTGCGCTCGCCATGCTTTCCATTGTCTGTGGAGGCGTAGTTTTGGCTATTGGCCCAATGGCAGGTGGAGGGGTCGCGGGCCCGGCGTTGATCACGCTGGCCTGCTTCTGCTGGGCGCTCGACAACAATCTCACACGTAAGGTTTCGGCGAGTGATGCCGCGCTGCTAGCGTGCATCAAAGGACTTGTCGCTGGGCTTGTCAACATCGGCTTGGCACTGGCGATCGGATACTCGATGCCCTCAGCGCGATCGGTCGTCGCCGCAACGTTCGTCGGATTTCTCGGCTACGGTGTCAGCTTGGCGTTGTTCGTTCTCGCACTTAGAGACCTCGGTACGGCGCGGGCCGGCGCCTACTTCTCAGTCGCGCCATTTTTCGGGGCCGCTGCAGCGGTGCTGATTCAAGGAGAGCCGCTAACCTGGCAGTTGGCCGGCGCGGGCGCTCTCATGGCGATTGGCGTATGGCTTCACGTAACGGAGCGGCACCTCCACCAGCATGTCCACGAGCCCATCGCGCACACACACGCACATTCCCACGATGCTCATCATCAACACGATCATGATTTCGACTGGAACCGTGAGGAGCCACATGTTCATCCGCATGTTCACGCGCCCCTAACGCATGCGCACCCGCACTACCCGGATATCCACCATCGTCACGACCACTGAACGCGTTGAGTGCCGGCGTCGTCACCGAACGGCGGTTCTGGCCGAAAGCAGACGTATCGTGACGCCTAACGGCCGTTCGATGTGCGCTTGCGCGGCGTCGCGATGCGATCCTGCCCGCGAAACTCGTCCATCATCAAGTCCACAAACCCGGAGCACGCGCGCGTCGCGCGCCCTTCGGCACGACGAAACCCGTCGACCAGTCGCGCCCCGTACGGCGCGAGCTCCGCGCTCTTTCCCGGTTGACGACCCGGCCGCGCAACAACGACGCGCGTTGCGAACATCCGGTTCATCGAATCGACCAGCAGCCATGCCCGGCGATACGACATCGACATCGAGCGCGCCGCCGCGGCGATCGAATGCTCGCGGGCGATCGCTTCGAGCAGCTCGATCTTGCCCGGACCGATCTGGGCGTCAGCGCCCAACTTGAAGCGAAGAAACAGCGTCGGCCGGGCACGCGCCGTCACGCGTCGACGACCGACGCAATCCGTGGCCGCGCGAGCACGCGTTGTGCAATCGCGCGATTGACGGCGCTGACGACCGCTTTGAGCGTCGCGGTGACGATGTTCGGGTCGAGTCCCACGCCGTAGACCGCGACCTCCAATCCGACACGAAGCTGCACATACGCGACCGCCGTTGCATCCTCGCCGCCGCCGGTCGCATGCTCGTGGTAGTTCTGGACGTGGATGTCGAGCCCGAGCGACTCGCGCAGCGCGTGCACGAAGCCGTCGACCGGGCCGTTGCCCGACCCCTCGACGACCGTCGCAACGCCGTCGACGTCGAGTTTCGCCGTCAGAAGCTCGACGCGTCCGTCGGTCGGGCTGTGCTGCGCGCGATGGTCGACGAACGCGAGCGGCGAACTCGCGTGCAGGTACTCGCGGTCGAACACCGCGCGAATCTGGGCGGACGTCAGCTCCTTGCCGGTCGCGTCGGTGATGCGCTGGATCACCTGGCTGAACTCGATTTGGAGGAGTCGCGGCAGCGAGAGCCCGTGGTCACGTTCCAGAAGATAGGCGATGCCGCCTTTCCCCGACTGACTGTTCACGCGGATCACCGCATCGTAGGTGCGTCCGACATCCGACGGGTCGATCGGCAGGTACGGCACGTCCCACAACAGATTGCCGCGCGCCACATCGACGGCGTGCGCCGCAAGCCCTTTCTTGATCGCATCCTGATGCGACCCGGAGAACGCGGTGAACACGAGGTCGCCGCCGTACGGATGCCGCGGATGCACCGGCAACTGGTTGCAGTACTCGACGGTACGGATGATCTCGTTGATGTCGGAAAAGTCGATGCCCGGATCGATGCCTTGCGTGTAGAGGTTGAGCCCGAGCGTGACCAGGCACACGTTGCCGGTTCGCTCGCCGTTGCCGAAAAGACATCCCTCGACGCGCTCCGCGCCGGCCATCTGCGCAAGCTCGGCGGCCGCGACCCCGCAGCCGCGATCGTTATGCGGATGCACGGAAAGCGTGATCCGATCCCGGCGCTCCAGATGCCGCCCCATCCATTCGATCTGATCGGCGAACACGTTCGGCGTCGCCATCTCGACGGTCGCCGGCAGGTTGATGATCATCTTGTTGCGTGTCGCGCTCGCCCACGTCCCGGTCACTTCGTCACAGATCTCCTTCGCGAAGTCGAGCTCGGTCCCGGTGAAGCTTTCCGGCGAGTACTGGAAAATCCAGTCGGTCCGCGCCCGTTCGAGCGCCAGGTCGCGCACCAGCTTCGCGGCGGTGACCGCGATGTCGACGATGCCCGAGCGCGGCAGACCGAACACGACGCGCCGCTGCGCCGTCGACGTCGAGTTGTACAGATGCATGATCGCGCGCTTTGCGCCGTCGACCGAGTCGAACGTGCGGCGGATCAGCGGCTCGCGCGCCTGCGTCAGTACCTGCACGGTGACATCGTCGGGAATCCGGTCTTCCTCGATCAGCAGGCGAACGAAGTCGAAGTCGGTCTGCGACGCCGCGGGGAAGCCGATCTCGATTTCCTTGTAGCCGAGCTTCACGAGGAGCTCGAACATCCTGAGCTTGCGCTCGGCGTCCATCGGCTCGATCAGCGCCTGGTTGCCGTCGCGCAGATCGACGCTGCACCAGATCGGCGGCCGCGTGATGATGTTCGACGGCCACGTGCGCTCCGGGATCGGTATTGGAGCGAAGCGGGCGTACTTCCGGGCAACGTCGGTTTTCATGCTGTCCTCACGGCGCGGGCCGGCCGCAATGAAAGGCGGGCTCGCTTCCACGAAAGCGAGAGACTCGTGTCCTCTGCAGGACACGCGCGTTACGAACTCGAATTGGAGGGGAGTGTTATGTGCGCGCGAGGCGCAGCAGCAGCGCGAGGCCGCGAAGCGAAAGCGCGGCGCAGGCGAGGCTGGGAAAGGCTTCGAACCGGCGGTTCATGCGAGGCACCATAGCGCAAAAAGCACTGATCCGCAACCATCCGAGCCGCGGCCCTCGGGGCTGCGCAGCCCTCTGTATAGTTCGCGCCACACATCGATGCACGCCGATTCCTCGCTTTCCCCGCGCCAGCGCGAGAAGCGCACGCGCCGCATCGCTGCTGCTGCCGTGCTCGTGATCGCCTGCGCCGCGGCCGGTTTCGCGTCGATCATCGCGGGGCAGGACGCGAACTGGGACCTGCGCAACTACCGCCTGTACAACCCATGGGCCTGGCTTACCGGCCGTTATGGCTACGACATAGCGCCGGCGCAGTTGCAGACGTTTCACAACCCGCTGATCGACGTGCCGTTCTACGCGATGGTCGCGGCGGATTGGCCGCCGCGTGTCATCAGCTTCGTTCTCGCGCTGCCTGCGGGTGTCGCGGCGTTCTTTCTGTGGAAGGTTGCCGAAGCGACGTTTGCACCACTCGATGGTTCGAGCCGGCGCGTTGCGATCGTCGCAGCGCTCGTCGTCGGATTGACTGGTCCGAACGCTGTCGCTCTGCTCGGGCTTACGATGAACGAGTGGATCGGCACGGCGTTCATCCTCGCCGCGCTGTGGCTCCTGCTGCGCGATGCGGACGACAGCTCGATCCGCCGGCGTTCAGTGCTCGTGTCGGGGTTGTGCGTCGGACTCGCTTGCGGGCTGAAGCTCACCGCTGCGCCGTACGCATTGGGCATGGCCGCCGGGCTCATGTGCGCAGGCCCATGGCGCGTGTCGTTCGCCGAGGCGTGCGTGTTCTCGATTGCGGCGCTCGCCGGAATCGCCGTGACCGGTGGACCGTGGATGCTTCTCCTCGCAAGTGAATACGGCAATCCCGTGTTCCCCTATTTCGATCGCTTGTTCGCTTCGCCGTTACAGCCCGTAGCGTCGATGCATCCGCGATTCGGTCCCGACACTGCGCTCGGTTGGCTTACGCTGCCGTTCGAGTTGTGGCGACCTCGCGTCGGGCTCGTGTCGGAGAGTCCGTATCGCGATGCGCGATTTCCGCTGGTGGCGGCACTCGGCATCATCGCGCTTGGCACGTCGATCGTTCAACGTCGTTCGCGGCCGAGCATCGGCGCGAGTCGCGAGTGTTTCCTGATCGTCTTTTTCGTCGTCGCGTTCGTCGCCTGGGCGGCGGTGTTCGCGATCCATCGCTACCTTCTTGCGCTCGAAGTCGTCACCGGCATTGCCATCGCGCTGCTGCTTGCGAGAATTGCGGCGGCGCGTGCCTTCACGCTGATCCTCGGCACGGTGGTCGTCGCAATCGTCTCGACGACTCGCTATCCCGATTGGGATCGGACGCGGTTCGGCGATCATTTCATTCAAGTCGAGCGCCCCGACGTTCCGGCGAATGCGCTGATCCTGCTCACCGCCGATGCGCCGATGTCGTTCGTGCTGCCGTGGTTCCCGAAGGATGCGCGCTTCATCGGCATCGAGGGGAACCTGGTGCGCTCCGATCAGGACAGCGGACTGCTCCGCAAGGCGAGCGATATCGTCGCCCGGCACGATGGGCCCATCCTTCAGCTGACACCGCAGAACGAGCCGGCGGCGCCGGCGCTTTCGCGGCTGTCACTCATGCGCGCAGGGGCGTGTGGGGAAGTGCGCAGCAACCTTTCACGCGACGTGCTCGCGTTGTGTCCCCTCGTGCGAGTTCGCTGATCGAGGACCGCGCTTCAGCGACTGTTCCTCGCGCCCCCAAGCGAGAGATAAGCGAGACGCTTCGCTTCCAGGCGGCCGCGCGCGACGCTATCGAGGATCAGGCCGCAAGCAAACGACAGCGACGCGAGCAGCATCAGGCCGGTGGCGAGCACTGCCGTCGGCAGACGCGGCACTTGCCGCGTGCGCAGGAACTCGACGAACACGCTGCCGCCGAGGGCAAGACCCGCGACGCCGAGCACGGCGGCGATCAGTGCGAAGAACACGAACGGTTTCACGTCGCGAAACAAGCGCAGCAGGAGCCGCGTGATGCGCAGGCCATCGCGCCATGTATGCAGCTTCGAGGACGAGCCTTCCCGGCGGGCGGTGTAGCGCGTCGCGAGCTCGCCGCGCGGCACGTTCAGCTCGAGCGCGTGCACCGTCATCTCGGTCTCGACTTCGAAGCGCTGCGACTGCGCCGGGAACGACTTGACGAACCGCCGCGAAAGCGCGCGATAGCCCGACAACATGTCGCCCGGGCGCACGCCGAACAACATGCCGGCGATGCGATTGAACGCGCGATTGCCGGTCTCGTGACCCGGCCGATAGACCCCCGAGTCGTCGTGCTCACGCACCGCGGTCACCATGTCGAGCTCGTTGTCGACGAGCATCGCGACAAGCTCGGGCGCGCGCGACGCGTCGTAGGTGGCGTCGCCGTCGACGATCATGTAGACGTCCGCCTCGACCTCGGCGAACATCCTGCGCACGACGCCGCCTTTTCCCGGCGCTTCTTCGCGTCGCACGAGCGCGCCGGCCGCTCGCGCGATCGTCGCCGTCTCATCCTGCGAGCCGTTGTCGTAGACGTAGATCGTCGCGCCGGGCAACGACGTCTTGAAATCCGTGATCACGCGATGGATCGTCAGCGCCTCGTTGCGGCAAGGCACGAGAACGGCGATCCTGGGCGACAAGGCTTAAGCTTTTGAGGCGGCGATCAGGCAGGCGAGCCGACGCCGCGGCGACGCATCGCAAGCCACGCCGACACGAAATACCCGGACAGCGCGTAGATCACGAACATCGCGAACAGCACCGTCGCCGGCGCATACGACAACAACGCGAAGAACAGCACGATGAGAAAGATCGCGACGAACGGATAGCTTCGCCGCAGGTTGATCGTCTTGAAGCTCCAGAACTTGAGGTTCGTCACCATCGTCAGGCCCGCGAACAGCGTCACGGCAAACGTCCACCAGACGACCGCCGCCGGGTCGACGCCGTAATCGTCCATCACGAAGACGAAGCCCGCGACGACGGCAGCAGCCGACGGGCTCGGCAATCCCTGGAACCAGCGCTTGTCGGCGACCTCGATCATCGTGTTGAAGCGCGCGAGCCGCAGCGCGGCGCCGGCGACGTAGACGAACGCGGCGAACCAGCCGAGCTTGTCCAGGTCGCGCAACGTCCATTCGTAGACGACGAGCGCCGGCGCCGCGCCGAAGCTGATCACGTCAGCCAGGCTGTCGTACTCGGCGCCGAACGCGCTTTGCGTCTTCGTCAGCCGCGCGACGCGTCCATCGAGGCCATCGAGCACCATCGCGACGAAGATCGCGATGGCCGCCTGGTCGAAATTGAGGTTCATCGCCTGCACGATCGCGTAGAACCCGGCGAACAGCGCCGCCGTCGTGAACAGGCTTGGCAGGATGAAAATCCCGCGGCGGCGCAGCCGGTTCTTCTCGAGGATCCGCTGTTTGTGGAAATCGTCGAGCATCGGCTCACTTTACCATCCGTCCGCTCGCAAGACGGAGGCGGCGGCCGTCAGCGCGCGCGGGCCGGTACGCTTCGTTGCGCCGCAGGCGCGGCTTCGGATCCGCGTTCGTGCCGCTCGAGACGTTGGTTGCCGCTCGAGAACGCCATCAACGAAACCTTGGCGACGATGACGATGAACGCGACGAGCGCGATCGCCAGACCGCCGCGCCAAAGCCACGCACGGTCGATGTCGAACCGCGGTTTGTCCAGCTTGCGGGCTTCGCGGCGCCGATCGGATGAGGCTTCAGCGCGCCGCGCCATCGATGCGCCGGCCTGACTGCTCGTATTGCTGACGAACGACGTCCTCGACGGCACGCGCACGCTCCACCGGCGTGTTGAAGGTCGGTGTCGCCTGGCTCGCATCGACGGCGGGCTGGGCTGCCTGCGGCAGACGCGACGACGATTGCGGCGCCGCGTCGTTGATCGAACCCAGATAGCCGAGCAGCGCGTCGCGCGAAAGCCACGCGACGATCGCGAGCGCGATCAGGACGATCAGGAAACTGCGGCCGCGTTGCCTGCGGCAAGTGGACATTCGAGAATATCCCAAGCTGAGATCGGCCAGTCTAGTCGCAGCTGCGCGCTCTGCATGCGCGCTCGTCGCCTCGGGCGGCGCGTCCGTCTGCCGTTGCAGAGAATCAGTTGCGGCTTTGATCGACGAGCCGGTTGCGGCTGATCCACGGCATCATTGCGCGAAGCTTCTCGCCGACCTGCTCGATCGAGTGCTCGGCGGTCATGCGCCGGCGCGCGTTCAGCATCGGCGCACCGGCACGGTTCTCGATGATGAAGTCGCGCGCGTACTCGCCCGACTGGATCCGCGCAAGCACGTCCTTCATCACCTTCTTCGTGTCCGCGGTGACGATCTTCGGGCCGGTCACGTACTCGCCATACTCGGCGTTGTTGCTGATCGAATAGTTCATGTTGGCGATGCCGCCTTCGTAGATCAGGTCGACGATCAGCTTGACCTCGTGCAGGCATTCGAAGTACGCCATCTCCGGCGCATAACCCGCTTCGATCAGCGTCTCGTAGCCGCTCTTGATCAGCTCGACGAGGCCGCCGCAGAGCACGACCTGCTCGCCGAACAGGTCGGTCTCCGTCTCCTCGCGGAAATTGGTCTCGATGACGCCGGCGCGTGCGCCGCCGATGGCGGCCGCATACGAGAGCGCCAAGTCGCGCGCCTTCTTCGACACGTCGCGGTGCACGGCGATCAGCATCGGCACGCCGCCGCCCGCGACATACGTCGAGCGCACCGTGTGGCCGGGGGCCTTCGGCGCGATCATCACGACATCGAGATCCGCGCGCGGCACGACCTGGCCGTAGTGGATGTTGAAGCCGTGCGCGAACGCGAGCACTGCATTCTTCTTGATCCGCGGCTCGACGTCGCTCTGATACGTCGCAGCGATGTGCTCGTCGGGCATCAGCATCATGACGAGGTCCGCACCCGCAACCGCGTCGCCGACTTCGGCGACCTTCAGGCCCGCCTTCTTCGCCTTGTTCCACGACGCGCCACTCTTGCGCAATCCGACGGTGACCTTGACGCCCGAATCATTGAGATTCTGCGCGTGCGCATGGCCTTGCGAGCCGTAGCCGACGATCGTGACCTTGCGCCCCTTGATAAGGGAGAGGTCGGCGTCTTTTTCGTAGTACACCTTCATGGGACTTCCTTGTGGGTGCCTTCGTTGTCAAACCCTCAGTATCCGCTCTCCGCGCCCGATCCCCGACGCCCCCGTGCGCACCGTCTCGAGGATCGTTCCCGGCTCGATCGCCGTCAGGAACGCGTCGAGCTTCACGCCGGTTCCGGTCAACTCGATCGTGTAGCTCTTGTCGGTGTCGTCGAGGATGCGGCCGCGGAAGATGTCTGCAAGGCGTTTCATCTCCTCGCGATCCTTGCCCGCCGCGCGCACCTTGACCAGCATCAGCTCGCGCTCGATGTGATTGCCTTCGGTCAGATCGACGACCTTCACCACTTCGACGAGCTTGTTCAACTGCTTCGTGATCTGCTCGATGACGTCGTCCGAGCCGATCGTCACGATCGTCATCCGCGACATCGTCGGGTCCTCGGTCGGCGCGACGGTCAGCGACTCGATGTTGTAGCCGCGCGCGGAGAAGAGACCGGAGACGCGCGACAGCGCCCCGGCTTCGTTTTCGAGGAGGACGGAGAGGATGTGTCTCAACTCACAGCTCCTCTGCCAAGATCATCTCGGTGAGCCCCTTCCCCCCCGGCACCATCGGAAACACGTTCTCCGTCTGGTCGGTGATGAAGTCCATGAAGACCAGGTCGGTCTTGCGCGAGAAGGCCTCCTTCAGCGCCGGCTCGACGTCCTCGGGCTTCTCGATCTTCATGCCGACGTGGCCGTAGGACTCTGCGAGCTTGACGAAATCGGGCAGCGCGTCCATGTACGACTCGGCGTAGCGATTGCCGTGGAAGAATTCCTGCCACTGCCGCACCATGCCCATGTACTTGTTGTTGAGGTTGACCACCTTGATCGGCAGGTGGTACTGCTTGCAGGTAGAGAGCTCCTGGATGCACATCTGGATGCTCGCCTCCCCGGTCACGCATGCGACCGCGGACTCCGGGTGCGCGAGCTGCACGCCGATCGCCGCGGGCAGGCCGAAACCCATCGTGCCGAGGCCGCCGGAGTTGATCCA
>DATLNR010000144.1:0-31268 GCA_035536655.1 Casimicrobiaceae bacterium | reverse complement strand
GGATTTGACCGGCGGTCCGGTGGTTTGCAGCACTCCGACCGAGGCGATCGTCGGCTTCCCGCGCTCGTTCATGGCCTGGGGCTATTTGACGGCCAAGGGCGATCTCGTCGAGGACGTGCTCGTGCATTTCGTCCGCTCGACCGACGGCGGGATGACCTGGGTGCCGATGAACCAGATCGGCACCAAGCTATCGCTCCGCTCGCCGGTCTGGAACACCGCGACGGTGATCAGCGCGCCGCAGCCCGGTGCGGCGTTCGAGCTGAACGTGGGGTCGAACTACCGGTTCGGGCTCCGCGTCACCCGCATCGCGAACCTACCGAACATCACTGCCTTCCACTGTCACCTGATCGTCGAGCTGCGCAACCGGCAGGGCGCGACGTTCCCCCACTGATCAGCCCGCAGGCACGGTCCACAGATGGATCGGGCGCTCGCGGAGCGATCCCGCCGGTCGCACATGGACCGTTCGATCCGGCGCCCAGTCGCCCATATCGTGCACATACGAGACGATGCGCGTGCCCGGCCTAAGCTTGCGCAGCTGCGGGCGGAGCTTGAGATTGATATGCGGCCACAAGAACAGGGTCACCACCGTCGCTTCCGAGTAATCGGATTCGAACAGGTCACCGAGGACGAAGTGGACACGTGACGTGACCCCGGCACGCAGCGCGTTCTCCTTCGCTTCCGCGATGCGTTTCGGGTCGATGTCGATGCCTACGCCCCGGGCGCCGTAGCTCTTCGCGGCCTCGATCACGATGCGCCCGTCGCCGGAGCCCAGGTCGTAGACGACGTCGTTCGGCCCGACCTTGGCGAGCTCGAGCATCGCCCGCACCGCCTCGGGGGGCGAAGGCTCGTAGGGAACGTCGGGCGCCCGGTTCGGCGCGGTTTGCGCCGATGCGACGCCGCGCAGACCGTAAAGACCGGCAAGCGCGAGCGCCGCGGTAAAGCGCCGCCGGTTCATTTGGTCGCGGCGGCGTCCACCTTGTTGATCCTCGCGGCAGTGGCGCGGTCGGGCACCGTCCAGTAGTAGACGGTCCGGGTACCGACCTTGATCGTCTGATCGGGCTTCCAGTCGCCCATGTCGAAGTCGTGCGAAACGATGCGCGTGCCGGGCTTGAGCTTCAGGATCGTCGGACGGAGCTTCAGGTTGAGCGCCGGGAGCAGATAGAGCGTGATGACGGTCGCGGGCGTCAGGTCGAGCTCGAACAGGTCGCCCTGCACGAATTTCACCTTGTCCGCGACGCCCGAGTTCTTCAGGTTCTCGTGCGCTTCCTTGATCCGTTCCGGGTCGATGTCGATGCCGAGCCCGCGCGTGCCGAACTTCTTCGCGGCGGTGATCGGGATCCGCCCGTCGCCCGAGCCGAGGTCGTAGAGCACGTCGTTCGGTCCGACGTTCGCGACCTTGAACATCTCCTCGACGACTTCGTACGGCGTTGGCACGAAGATGACGTCGGGGCGACGCGGCTCCGCCTTCGCCGGCGGGGCCGTCTGCGCGCAGGCGCTCGTTCCGACGAAGAAGACGAGCGCGGTCGCGGCGATGGCGCGTACCCATGATGATGGTTGCTTCATAGAACAAGACCCCAGTAGTTGTAGAGCGCCGTCTCGCGTTTCGCGGAGAACAAGACCCAGTAGTTGTAGAGCGCCGTCTCGCGTTCGCTCGACAGCGGTAGTTGCGCTTTGCCGACGATTACGTTGGTGCCTCGGCAATGGAGAACGTTCCCATAATCGATCATTCCGGCGCGTGACAGACGGCCTCGACGTTGTGGCCATCCGGGTCGAACACGAAGGCGCCATAGTAATTCGGGTGATAGACCGCCCGGATGCCGGGTGCGCCGTTGTCGCGACCGCCCGCTGCGATCGCTGCGTTGTGGAATGCGCGTACCTGCTCGCGGTTCTCGGCGGTGAAGGCGATGTGCAGCGACGCCGGTGCGCCGGCTATGCCGTTCTCGCCGAACCAGAAGTCCGGCTTGCCGCGCCGGCCCATGCCGATCCAGCCGCCGGCGTCGATGATGCGAACGATGCCGAGTGGCGCAAGCGCCTTGTCGTAGAACGCGCTGCTGCGATCGACGTTGCTCATGGGAATGCCGATATGGTCGATGATCATCGTGTAGTCGCTCGCGTCGAACCAGCGATCTTAGCGTTTGCGGTGCGCCATCGTTTTCGATCGCGTGCTGGTGCAGGCGGAGGCCGCGGCATCCCGGCGACTAAGTTGCCGGCGCAAGGTTGACATTTTGATCAAATATCAAATAAATTCGGATCAAGGGCGCCAAACGAGGCGTTGCCACGGGAACCCACCGCCCGCGCATGAACCGCCGAACCGACCTCACGATCGACGCGATCGATCGCTGGCTCATCCGCATGCCGCTTCGCGCCGAGATGAAGTGGGCATCGGGTGCCCGTACCGGCGTGACGCGGCTCATCGTGCGCCTGCGCACGCGAGGCGGGCTCGTCGGTTGGGGTGAAACGATCTGTCTGCTCGATGCGATTCCCGCGGTGCTCGACGGCGCCGTCATCCCGCATGCGATCGGCCACGACGTCGATGAAGTCGAAGCCGTCCACCGCCACGTTCTCGGCGCGGGCTATTACCACCACAAGCGCGCTGCCGTCATGGCGATGTGTGCCGTCGAGATGGCGATGTGGGATGCGTTCGGCAAGGCGTGCGGCCAGCCTTTGTTCAAGCTGTGGGGCGGCCGTTGGCGCAGCCGCATCCCGCTCGCGGCCTACCTGCTGCAGAACGAACCGGACAAGCTCGCCGCCGCGACGCATGACTATCGCGAGCGCGGTTTCGACACGTTCAAGCTGAAGATCGGCTTCTCGGAGCCATCCGACATCGCGCTCACGAAGATCGTGCGCGAAATCGTCGGACCGGACGTTCCGTTGCGGCTCGACGTCAACGGCGCGTGGACGCCGGGAACGGCGAAGCGGCAATGCGCTCGCCTCGCACCTTTCGATCCGGCGTATATCGAGCAGCCGCTCGAGCTCGACGACCTCATCGGCCACGCGCAGCTCCGCGCATCGCAAAGCATTCCGATCGCGCTCGACGAGAGCGCCTATACGCTGCAGGACGTCGGCAACATCGTTCGCGCGCAGGCCGCGGATGTGATCCTGCTCGATCCGCACGAAGCGGGCGGTCTGTGGCCGGTGATCAAGCAGGCTGCGATCGCAGAGTCCGTCGGCATCCCCGTCACGCTGCACAGCGGCGGCGAGCTCGGGCTTTCGCAATCGGCTTACCTGCACCTTGCCGCGAGCATCCCGAACATGACGCTCGCGATCGACAACGAGATCGGGCACCTGGCGGGCGATATCGTGACGCGAAGTTTCGACGTCGACCGCGGAACGATGACAGTTCGCGACGGCCCGGGCCTGGGCATGGACGTCGACGAGGACGCGCTCGAGCGTTACGCCGTCACCGACATCACCGGCGCCTATCTCGATCCGGAGCGACCCGACTGGTTCCCGGTCAAGCCGGCTTATTGAACTTACCGACTTCTCGAAGGAGGAACTCGCGATGCAAAGGAAATGGGCAGCAGCAACATTGGCCGCGGCAGCGTTCGCATTCGCGGTGCAGGCGTTCGCGCAGGATTACCCGAACCGTGCCGTCCGCATCATCGTGCCGTATCCGGTCGGTGGCGCATCGGACATCACCGCGCGCCTCGTCGCGGACAAGCTCTCGAAGAAATGGGGGCAGGGCGTCGTCGTCGACAACAAGGCGGGCGCTAACGGCATCATCGGCACCGAGATGATCGCGAAGGCGCCGCCGGACGGCTACACGCTGGGCCTCATCGCGAGCTCGCATGTCGGCAATCCGTTCTCGTACAAGGTCGTACCGTTCGACACGCTGAACGACTTGCAGGCGGTCACACAGACGGCGAACGTGCAGCTCGGCCTGGTCGTGCATCCGGGGCTCGGCGTGAATAACGTTGCGGAGCTCGTGGCGCTCCTGAAATCGAAGCCAGGCAAGATCGACTACGCGTCGACCGGCCCCGGCGGCAATCCGCATCTGTTCGCCGAGCTGTTCATGCAGCTCACCGGAACGCAGATGACGCAGATTCCCTACAAGGGCAGCTCGTCGGCGCATCCGGATCTCCTCGCCGGCAATGTGCAAGTGATGTTCGATGCAGTTGCCGCCGTCACCCCGCATGTGAAGGCAGGCAAGATGAAGTTGCTTGCCGTCGCGGGCGCCAACCGCGCAGCGTTGTGGCCCGACATCCCGACGCTTGCCGAAGCGGGCGTCAAAGGCTACGCGATGACGTCGTGGGGCGGCATCATTGCGCCGGCGAAAGTGCCGAAGCCGATCATCGCCAAGCTGAATCGCGACATCGTCGAGGCGTTGCGCGAGCCGGACGTGCGCGAGAAGCTCGTGTCGATGGGCGCGGATATCGTTGCCGGCACGCCGGAGCAATTCGACGCGCTGTTGCGCAGCGAAAGCCAGCGCTACGAGAAGCTGATCAAGGACGTGGGTCTGGAAAAGCAGTGATCGTTGCGACGGTCCGCGACGAACCGCCATCGCTCTCGTCGACGACGGCAAGCCGCGTCGCCGACGAACTGCGCCGTCGCATCCTCAACGGCGAGTTCGCGCCGGGGCAGCGGCTCAAGATCGACGAGCTGGCGGAGCTTTTCGACGTCAGCCACATGCCGATCCGCGAAGCGTTGCGCGAACTCGCCGGCGAAGGCGTGCTCGAGGTTCATCCGCATCGCGGCGCCGTCATCCACGGCGTCGATCGTCGTTTCGTCCGGAATTTCTACGACGTGAGGGCCGCGATCGAGGCGATGCTCGCGGCGCGCTGCGCCGAGCGATCGGATGCGACAGTCGTTGCATTACTCAAGGAAGCGGCGACGCGATTCGAAGCGGCGGGCGGCGACGACAGCCAGGGACGCGTCAAGGCCGACCGTCGCTTTCATCACCTGATGAATGCCGCTGCCGATAACCCGCAGGCGCTGCGCATGCTCTCGCAGGGCCGCCTGCTCGCCGAAGCGATGCGCTTGCGGTTCGGTTATGGCGGGGGCCGCGTCGAGGCGATCGTCGCCGAGCATCGCGCGCTGGTTCGCGCGATCGAACGCCATGATGCGGACCGCGCGGGCGAGATCGCGCGGCGGCACGTGCAGGGTGCACGTGACGATCTGCTCCGTCAGTTGACAGGAGTCAGTTGACAGTTGACAGTAAAGGCGCAATCAAGTCGACGCGTGTAGCTGGGCCCACTTCGCTCCGTTACTGCCAACTGTCAACCGACTCCGGATGTCCTCCCCGCTTGCCGACGCCACGCTCGCGCAGATCGCTGCGGGGGGCGTCACGCGCTCGTTTCCGCGCAATACCGTGCTGATTCACGAAGGCGACCTCGGCGACTCGCTCTACATCCTGTTGTCCGGTCGGGTGAAGGTCTACGCGAGCAACGCCGAAGGCAAGGAAGTGGTGATCGACTTCCACGGTCCGGGTGAGTACGTCGGCGAGATGAGTCTCGATGGGTCGCCGCGTTCGGCGTCGGTGATCACGACCGAGCCGACGACGTGCGCGATCGTCAATCGCACGCAGTTCCGCGAATTCCTGCTCGCGCATCCGGACTTTTCGCTGCATCTGATCGAGAAGCTCATCCATCGCATCCGCGTTGCGACGGAGAATGTGAAAAGCCTTGCGCTCTCCGACGTTTACGGGCGCCTCGTGCGCCTGCTGAACACGCTTGCGCAGCCGGTCGACGAGAAGTGGATCGTGCCGGAGAAGCTGACGCAGCAGGAGATCGCCGCGCGCGTCGGCGCGTCGCGCGACATGATCGGCAAGCTGATCAAGGACCTGTCAGCCGGCGGCTATCTGTCGGTCGAGGACCGCACGATCACGATCCATCGCAAACTGCCGCTCGGCTGGTAGCGCCGCGCGAATTATCCGCAGACGGCGAGCCGCTTCGTCCGTTAAGCGGCGAGCATGCCTCCTTCACGATGAGCGCGTGGTGCACGGTAAAGGCCGGCACCCGCGAACTCACCGAAGGAGATGGCAATGGCCAGCTTTAACGACGCCCGCAATCCGTATCGGGTGCTCGGGCGGGGTTTCAAGATCGCCGCTGGTCTCGCGGCCGCCGTGATCATCGGTGCAGGCATCCTCACCGACGAGGTCGCGTTGCGCACGCCGATCGAGGACCGGATGATCGCTTCAGCCGCGCGCGAAGCCGCTTCGAGCCGCGTGGCGGGCGTGGTCGATTTCGACGAGAGCGTTGAGCGCTTCTAGTTGCATCGGCCCGCTAGCTGTCCACCCCGCCGAAGCAGATGTACTTGGACTCGACGTACTCCTCGATGCCGTACTTCGAGCCCTCGCGCCCGATGCCGGACTGCTTGACGCCGCCGAACGGAGCGACCTCGGTGACCATCAGCCCGGTGTTGACGCCGACCATGCCGTATTCGAGCGCTTCGGCGATGCGCCACACGCGGCCCACGTCGCGTGCGTAGAAGTACGCGGCGAGTCCGTACTCGGTGCGGTTCGCGAGCTCGATCACTTCGTCGTCGGTCGAGAACGGGATCAGCGGCGCGACCGGGCCGAATGTCTCCTCGCGGAAGATCTGCATGTCGGGCGTGACGCCGGTCAGAAGCGTCGGCTCGTAGAACGAGCCGCCGAGCGCATGCCGCTTGCCGCCGGCTGCGATCTTCGCACCATTCTTCGTCGCGTCGGCGACATGCTCCTCGACTTTCTTCACTGCGTTCTCGTCGATCATCGGGCCTTGCGTGACGCCCGCCTCGGTTCCGCGGCCGACTTTCAGCGTCCTGACCTTCGCGGCGAACTTCTCGGCGAAGGCATCATGAATCTTCTCGTGCACGAAGAAGCGGTTCGTGCAGACGCAGGTCTGGCCGGCATTGCGGTACTTCGAGATCAGCGCGCCCTCGGCGGCAGCGTCCAGATCCGCATCGTCGAACACGATGAACGGCGCGTTGCCGCCGAGCTCGAGCGAGATCTTCTTGATCGTCGGCGCCGACTGCTGCATCAGAAGGCGGCCGACTTCGGTCGAGCCGGTGAACGAAACCTTGCGTACAGTCGGGTTGCTGGTCATCTCGCCGCCAATCGACCTTGCCTTGCCGGTGATGATGTTCAGCACGCCGGGCGGGAAGCCCGCGCGATGCGCAAGCTCGCCGAGCGCGAACGCTGAATACGGCGTGGCTTCCGCCGGCTTGATGACGACGGTACAACCGGCCGCGAGCGCCGGCGAAACCTTGCGCGTGATCATCGAGGAGGGAAAGTTCCACGGCGTGATCGCCGCGCATACGCCGACCGGTTCCTTGACGACAACGAGCCGCCGGTCGCCTGCCGTCGTCGGAATGACGTCGCCGTAGACGCGCTTCGCTTCCTCGGCGAACCATTCGACATACGCGGCGGCGATGCCGACTTCGCCCTTCGACTCGGCGAGCGGCTTGCCCTGCTCGGTCGTCAAGATCAGCGCGAGATCGTCCTGGTTCGCGATCATCAGCTCGTACCACTTGCGCAGGATCGCGGCGCGCTCCTTCGCGGTCTTCGCCTTCCACGCAGGCCACGCTGCATTCGCCGCTTCGATCGCCTCGCGCGTCTCCGCGGCCTCGAACACCGGCACCGCGCCGATCAGCTGTCCGGTCGCCGGATCGAACACCTCGTGCGTTGCGCCGCTCTTCGCGCCGGTCCACTTACCGTTGACGTAGCACTGCTGGCGCAGCAGCGACGAATCCTTCAGCGCGGGGACCGCGCGTTCACGTGTGTCGGGGGCCATCGAAGTCTCCTGCGAGCGGGTCGTCCATTCTAGCTGCCGCCCTGTTGCGGCCTTCGTTGGCTCTTTAGCGTCACGAGCAGCACGCCCGCCAGCACTAGTGCCGCACCGGCGAGCTGGATCGCCGTCATCGGCTCGTTGAGCAGCCACGCTCCCAATCCAATCGTGAACACCGGTCCGAGCGAGCCGACGAGCGAAGACTGTTTCGCGCCGATGCGACGCAGCGCCTCGGCGATGAGCCACGTCGGCAGGACCGTCGAGAAGACCGCCATCGCAAGCGACAACCAATGGACGCGTGCGGGCACGTCGAGCGCGTCGATCGAACGCGTGGCGAAGAACTGCGCGGCCACGAACACCGTCGAGGCGAGCATCGCCCAGCTGATGAAGCGCGTCGAGCCGATGCGACCGATGACGCCGCCGGCGCCGACCAGATAGATCGCATAACAAAGCGATGCGGCGAAGACGAGTCCGCTGCCCAGTGCAAGCGGGGCGAGGTCGCCGGCAACGCGAAGGTCATGCCAGACGACGAGGACGATGCCGATGTACGAGATGCCGAGCGCAACGACTTCCCGTCGGCCAATCGCCTTCTTCAAGAACATCGCCGACAGCACGAGCACGAGCGTCGGATACAGATAGAGAACCAGCCGCTCGAGCGAGGCGCTGATGTACTGCAGGCCGATGAAGTCGAGCAGGCTCGACAGGTAATAGCCGATGAAGCCGAGCCACAGGAGTCTCAGGCCGTCGCCGCGCGAGATCGCGGGCGCGTTACGGCCGGACCACCACGCCATCACCGCGAAGAACGGCGCCGAATACAGCATGCGCAGCGTGAGCAGCGTCGTCGGATCGACGGGATGCGCCGCATAGGCGAGCTTGATCAGGATGCCCTTGAACGAGAAGCCGAACGTGCCGACGATGGCAAAGAGCGAACCGGCCAAGCGTAATCCCGGATTCACTCCCACGCGACGAGACCGGTCTGCGCGGTGATCAAGACAATGATCCCGAACGCGATGCGATACCACGCGAACGGAACGAAGTCGTTCCGGCTGACATAGCGCACGAGCCAGCGTATGCAAAGCAGCGCGGCGACGAACGACACGGCGATTCCGACGGCGAACGACGGGATGTCCGCGGACGAAAGCAGCGAGCGCTCTTTCCATAGCGAATAGGCGCCTGCGGCCACCAGCGTCGGAACGGCGAGAAAGAACGAGAACTCGGTCGCGGCCTTGCGTGACAGACCGAACAGCATGCCGCCGATGATCGTCGCGCCCGAGCGTGACGTCCCGGGAATCAGTGCGAATGTCTGCGCAAGGCCGATTTTGAGCGCGTCGGTTGCGGTCATGTCGTCCACGTCGTCGACACGAACCGACAACGGCCGGCGGGCCTGGCGTCGCTCGACCCACAGGATGATCAGTGCGCCAACGACGAAGGCCACGGCGACCGGAACCGGATGAAAGAGAAGAGACTTGACCGCGCCGCCGACGAGAAGACCCAGAAGCGCCGCCGGAATGAACGCGATCACCAGGTTCATGATGAAACGCCGTGCGGTCGCGTCGCGTAACGCACCCGTCAACGCGGCGGCGAAACGCTTGCGGTACTCCCAGACGACAGCCAGCATCGCGCCCGACTGGATCGCGATCTCGAACACGCTGGCTTTCGCGCCGACGTATCCCAGCAGCGACCCGGCGATGATCAGATGACCGGTCGAGCTGATCGGCAGGAACTCGGTCAGGCCCTCGACGATCCCGAGCAGGATCGCCGTGACGAGCGGCGGCGCTTCCAAACGTTACGAGGCGGGCTGCTGGTTCTGCCGCAAGCGGGTGAGCGCCTGCTCGACCACATCGTCGCTGCCGGTCTCCACCCGTCCGGACGGCGTCATCTGGTTGATGATCTCGGGAAAGAGCGCGGCGAGACCACCTCGCGCCTCTTGCGGATCGACACCGAACTGACGCGACACGTCGTTGATGTCCTCGCGGCCGAGCACGTCGGCCAGGTCGTTCTCGTCGATCGCTTCGTTATCGCCGGTTGAAACCCACGAATTCGCCTGCCGCCCGTAACCCTTCTGCCGCAGCTTGCCGAGCACGCCCTCGATGCCGCCGTTGCGCTGCAAGAGTTGCAGACCCATCATGAGCATCGCAGCCATTGCGGCGCCTTTGAAATTGCCGCCCATGCCCGGCAACCCGCTGGGCAAACCGCCGCGTCGCCCGCCCAGCATGCCGCCGAGATCCGGCAAGCCGCCGCCTCGACCCGACGCCATTCCGCCGAGCACCGATCCAAGCAATCCGTCGAGAAGTCCCATGTCGCGCTCCTAGCGTGCATTGTGCTCGCGCAACGCGGTCAGCTCGTTGCGCAGTCTGGCCATTTCGTGCTCGATCGCATCGACGCGGGCGCGGAGGTCCTCCAACTCGCCTACGGAATCGCTCCGTGCTGCGATCGGCGCGGCCTGCGCGTCGGTCATCGGTTCCGACAATGTGTGCATCCAGCGGGTCTCGCGCGAACCGGGCACGCGGGACAGCTCCGCGACGAGCGCGCCGCTGCGGCGATTGCCAAGCTCGTCGAGATACGCCTCGACCGACGAGATGTCGGAGAAGCGGTACAGCCGCTCGCAGTGGATGCGCAGCTCGCCCGGCGTCTGCGGTCCGCGCAGGAACAACGTCGCGATCAGTGCGACCGCTTCACTCGGAATCACGAGCACCTTGCCGATGTTGTGGGCATAGCGCATGACCCGGCCGCCGCTCGACTCGATCACCAACGAAAGCTGGCGGAGGCGATCGAGCGCCGCCTGCACTTGCGCCTCGCTCGCTTCGATCACCGGATCGCGGCTCGTCTTCTGCGTGCTTCCGGCCACGAGCGCGTTCAGCGTCAGCGGATAGCTGTCGGGCACCGTCGCCTGTTTCTCGACCAGCACGCCGAGCACGCGGGTTTCGACGAGCGTCAACGGCGGCAGATCCATGACCGCATGATATCGTGCAGCGACTCCGTCACCACTTGACCCTCGACCCAGGATCGATGCCGCATCCGCCCGACGAGACCAGCATGGCGCTGTTCTGCGACTTCGAGAACATCGCGCTCGGCGTCCGTGACGCGAAGTACGAGAAGTTCGATATCAAGCGCGTGCTCGAGCGGCTGCTGCTGAAGGGCAGCATCGTCGTGAAGAAGGCCTACTGCGACTGGGAGCGCTACAAGGCGTTCAAGGGGCCGATGCACGAGGCGAGCTTCGAGCTGATCGAGATCCCGCACGTGCGCATGTCCGGCAAGAATTCGGCGGATATCCGCATGGTCGTCGACGCGCTGGATCTCTGTTACACGAAGGCGCACGTCAACACGTTCGTCATCATCAGCGGCGATTCGGACTTTTCGCCGCTGGTTTCGAAGCTCCGCGAGAACGACAAGGCGGTGATCGGCGTCGGCGTGAAGAACTCGACGTCGGATCTGCTGATCGCGAACTGCGACGAGTTCATCTATTACGACGACCTGGTGCGAGAGAAGAAGACGCGGGTGGCACGCAAGGTTCCCGCCCGCAAGACTCCTGCAGCGGGCGACGCAGCGGCGCCCGACGAAACGCCGAAACGCGAGGCAACCAAGACGCCCCGCAAGCGCAGCCGATCGCGCGCGAAGGAACCCGAGCCGGCGGCTGTCAACGAAGCGACGGCCGAAGGCAACGGCGACGACCGCGTGCAGCACGCGCTCGATCTCGTCATGGGGACGATCGAGGCGCTCGCGACCGAACGCGGCGGTGACGACAAGATCTGGGGCTCGATGGTGAAGCAGGCGATCAAGCGCGTGAAGCCGGGCTTCGCCGAGTCGTACTACGGATTTCGCTCGTTCAACGCGCTGCTCGAGGAAGCGCAGGGCCGCGGGCTCGTCACGCTCGAAAGTGATCCGAAATCCGGCGGCTACATCATCCGGTTGACGGCGGCCGCCTGACGCGCCGCGGATTCCACTCGACGTCCAGCAATCGCGCGAGCCGCTTCGCATCGCGCGGCGCCTTGACCTTCGCGTCGTTGTCGAAGTACGCGTAGACGTCCCGCCGCTGCTTTCGCCCGCGGCGAACCCGATCGATCAATCGCGCGTCCTCCGGCCCGCCGCCGTCGCTCCACCGCTCGATGCGTGCCGCCCATCGTCCAAGCGATGACGGCGTGTAGCCACTGACGTACAGCTCCTTGTCGCCGTGCAGGCGGATGTAAATGAAATCGCTGGTCAAGTCCTCGACGAGTGGCCATCGGCCCGCCGTGTCCGCCACCACGAGCGCGACATCATGGGCGCGCAGCATCGCGACGAACGACGGATCGACGAAGCTCTCGTGCCGCACTTCGATCGCGTGCCGCAGCGGCCGGTTCGCGCCGTACGCAAGCGCCGTTCGATTCGCGACCTTGTCGTTGTGCCGGCGAGCGAGCCTGGCAGCTGCGTTCGTATCGCGCGGCAAGAGCTTGAAGAAGTCGTCAAGCCTCGGCGCGTCGAACCGCAGCACGGGTGGCAGCTGCCAGAGGAAGGGCCCGAGCTTGTCGTGCAGGTTGGCGACGCCGGAAGCGAAGAAGTTCGCCATCGCCGCGTCGACGTTGCGCAGCTTCAGCATGTGCGTCACGAAGCGCGGTCCTTTGACAGCGAAGACGAACCCGGACGGCGTCTCGTCGTGCCAGCGCTGGTAGTACTCGGGACGCTGCAGCGAATAGAACGAACCGTTGATCTCGATCGTCGCGAACTGGCGCGCGGCGTACGCGAGCTCTTCGCGCTGCGGCAGCGTGTCGGGATAGAACACGCCGCGCCAAGGCTCGTAACGCCAGCCGGAGATGCCGATGCGGATCGCGCTCATCGTTGCGTCGATCGACGCTGCGGGGCGAGCGCGCTCGCCGATCGTTACGCGAACATTCGCGACGCCGTTAGTCGCGCGTCATCGCCGTCATGCCTTCGAGTAGAGCTCCGCCCCGGATTTCACGAACTCCACCGCCTTCATCTCCATCCCTCGCTCGATCGCATCCCTCTCCGATAGTCCCTGCTTCGCCGCATAGTCCCGCACGTCCTGCGTAATCTTCATCGAGCAGAAGTGCGGCCCGCACATCGAGCAAAAATGCGCGAGCTTCGCGCCCTGCTGAGGCAGCGTCTCGTCGTGGAACTCGCGCGCCTTGTCGGGATCGAGGCTCAAGTTGAACTGGTCCTCCCAGCGAAACTCGAAGCGCGCCTTCGAGAGTGCGTTGTCGCGGATCTGCGCGCCCGGATGGCCTTTCGCCAGGTCGGCCGCGTGCGCGGCGATCTTGTACGTGATGATGCCGTCCTTCACGTCGTTCTTGTTCGGCAAGCCGAGATGCTCCTTCGGCGTCACGTAGCAGAGCATCGCCGTGCCGTACCAGCCGATCATCGCCGCGCCGATGCCGCTCGTGATGTGGTCGTACCCCGGTGCGATGTCGGTGGTGAGCGGTCCGAGCGTGTAGAACGGCGCCTCGCCGCAGAGCCGCAGCTGCTCGTCCATGTTGTGCTTGATGAGGTGCATCGGCACGTGACCGGGTCCCTCGATCATCACCTGCACGTCGTGCTTCCATGCGATCTTTGCCAGTTCGCCGAGCGTCGCGAGCTCGGACATCTGCGCGTCGTCGTTCGCATCCGCGCCCGAGCCGGGACGCAATCCGTCGCCGAGCGAGAAGGCGACGTCGTACGCCTTCATGATGTCGCAGATCTCCTCGAACCGCGTGTAGAGGAAGCTTTCCTTGTGATGCGCGAGGCACCACTTCGCCATGATCGATCCGCCTCGCGACACGATGCCAGTCACGCGCTTCGCCGTGAGGGGGATGTAGCGCAACAGAACGCCGGCGTGAATCGTGAAGTAATCGACGCCCTGCTCGGCCTGCTCGATCAGCGTGTCGCGGTAGATCTCCCACGTGAGCGCCTCCGCCTTGCCGTCGACTTTCTCGAGCGCCTGGTAGATCGGCACCGTGCCGATCGGCACCGGCGAGTTGCGCACGATCCATTCGCGCGTCTCGTGGATGTTCTTGCCGGTCGACAGGTCCATGACCGTGTCCGCGCCCCAGCGCGTGGCCCAGGTCATCTTTTCCACTTCCTCGCCGATCGACGAGGTCACCGCCGAATTACCGATGTTCGCGTTGATCTTTACCAGGAAATTGCGGCCGATGATCATCGGCTCGCTTTCCGGATGGTTGATGTTCGACGGAATGATCGCGCGTCCGCGCGCGACTTCGTCGCGCACGAACTCGGGCGTGATGCTATCGGGTATCGACGCGCCGAAGCTTTGTCCGCGATGCTGACGCCCGATCGACGCGGGCAGCGAAGCGAGCATCGCCTCGCGCAACCCGTTCTCGCGGATCGCGATGAACTCCATTTCCGGCGTGACGATGCCGCGGCGTGCGTAATGCATCTGCGTGACGTTCGCGCCGGGTCTTGCACGGCGCGGCCGGCGCTTGAGCTCGAAGCGGAGCGCCGCGAGTTTCGCGTCGGTCAACCGGTCGCGGCCGTAGGTCGACGTCGGTCCTTCGAGCTCGGCCGTATCGCCGCGCTCCGCGATCCACCGCTCGCGCAGCGCCGGGAGACCCGTGCGAATGTCGATCGTCGCTTCAGGATCGGTGTACGGGCCGGAGGTGTCGTAGACGACGATCGGCGGGTTGGTCTCCGCGCCAGCGGTGGAAAACGAGGATGCCGGCGTGTCGCTCTGCGCGATCTCGCGCATCGGCACGCGGATGTCGCGCCGTGCACCCTCGACGTAGATCTTGCGTGAACGTGGCAGCGGTGCAACGGCTGCGACATCGACGCGCGCGTCGCGTGCGAAAAACTCGTCCTTGGCGTTCATCGGCGCTCCTCGAGAAGAGAACGGCGGAGGGAGCGCTGCACGCTTCCCTTCGCCGGCATTACCCGGATCAGGTCGTTAAGGGACTCTCTCACCCGGCGCGCGTCGCGCGTCCAGGACCCCTAGCGTTCGAGGAACGAACGGTACCGCGACTTGACGTGGCGCGCAACCGAGCTACCACAAAGCATGGAAATGATCCACCGGCCCGTGGCCCTTGCCGACATCGAGCCGCGCCGCATTCGCAATCGCCTTCGTCAGGTAGTCCTTCGCGCGTCGCGCCGCCGTCACTGCATCCGACGACTGAGGCAACAGCGCCGCCAGCGCTGCCGACAACGTGCAACCCGTGCCGTGCGTGTTCTTCGTGTCGATGCGCGGTGCGTTGAGCTCGATCATCCGGTCGCCGTCGTGCAGGAGGTCGACCGCGTCGCCGCCGGGTAGGTGGCCGCCCTTCAAATACACCCAGCGCTCGCCGTCGTGGCTCATCGCATTGCGCAGGCGTTCGACAACGCGCTGCATTTCCTTCACGTTCCCGGGCGGCCGCGCTTCCATCAACACGCCGGCTTCCGGCAGATTCGGCGTGATCATCGTTGCAAGCGGCAGCAGCGACTCGCGCAACGCGCCGATCGCCGGCTTTTCGAGCAGCGCGTCGCCGCTCTTCGCGATCATTACCGGGTCAAGCACGATGTGGCGCGGCCGATGCGTGGCTAGCCGATCGGCCACCGCGCGGATCGCGCCGACTTGTCCCACCATGCCGATCTTGCACGCGTCGATGCGCACGTCGGCGAACAGCGTATCGATCTGCTGCGAGATGAACGCCGGCGGAACGGCGAAGATGCCGGTCACACCCAGTGTGTTTTGCGCCGTCAGCGCTGCGATGACCGCGCAGGCATAGGCACCGTTCGCGCTGATCGCTTTCACGTCGGCGACGACGCCGGCGCCACCGGACGGGTCGACGCCGGCGATCGTAAGCACGTTCGGAATGCCGCGTTCGGCCGCCATTCGTTATGATCGCACGCCGGTTTCGACGAGAAGTTCGATGACGACGCTACTGTGGATCCTCGCCGTGCTGATGATCATCGTCGGCGTAGTCGGCACCGTGCTGCCGGTGATCCCCGGCGTGGCGCTGGTGTTCGGCGGCATCGCGCTTGGCGCGTGGGTCGATGGCTTCACGCATATCAAGGGCTGGACCGTCGGATTCCTGGCATTGATGGCAATCGCCGGATTTGCGACCGACTATGTCGCCGCGGCGCTCGGCGCCAGGCGCGCCGGTGCCTCCAAGCTCGCAATCGTCGGTGCGGCGATTGGAACGCTCGCAGGGATCTTCACCGGCTTCATTGGTCTCGTGTTCATGCCGCTCGTGGGCGCCGCTGTCGGCCAGTTCCTGAGCGAGCGCGACATGCTGCGCGCGGGAACGGTCGGCATCGCGACGTGGATCGGTCTTCTGATCGGCACCGTTGTCAAAGTCGCGATCGTGTTCACGATGATCGGCATCTTCGCTTTCGCGATGATGTTCTAGGCGCGCCGCTATAATCCGCGATGCCTTCGCGGGTGTAGCTCAATGGCAGAGCAGAGGCTTCCCAAGCCTACGACGAGGGTTCGATTCCCTTCACCCGCTCCAATCGCGGCCGATCAAGCCGCGCATTCATGAGAGACGCCGGGCTCCCTGTCACGCTGATCGTCGTCGGCCTCGCCTGGCTCGCGTGGCGCTTCAGCTGGTTTCCAGACCTCGACTGGATCGTCGCGTTCGGCTTGATCGTTGGCGGCGTTGCGGTTCTCGTGCTCGACCGCATCACGAAATCATCTGTCGTCATCGGACCTTTCCTGATCGGCGTCGGCGTCGCGTGGGCCCTGCACGAGCGATATCGCGTCGGCTGGGGCGTGCTCGTCCCGACGCTTCTCGTGCTGCTCGGCGTGCTGATGCTGGTCGCACGCCACCCGCGCATCCCCGTGAAGCGGGTTCGCGTCGACGCGACTGAGCCGCCGCCTTGAGCGTCGCCGATCCCAACGCGGCCTCGGCTGATGCCGTCGGACACGTTCCGCTCACCGCGATCGCGCTCGTGTGCGCGGCGACGCTGTGCTTCGCGACGCTCGATTCGGTCATCAAGCAGCTGTCGCAGTGGTACCCGGTGACGGTGCTGATGTGGGCGCGGTGGACGATGCAAACGGTCGTCCTGGTGATCTGGCTCGCGCCGAAATCGGGATTCGCGTTGTTGCGTACGCAGAACCTGACGAGCCAGCTCTTTCGCGCCGGCATCCTCGTGTCGTCGTCGCTGTGCTTCATGAACGCGTTGAAGTCGCTGCCGCTCGCGGAGGCGACGGCGCTCAATTATTCGACGCCGGCGCTCGTGACGATCATGGCAGTGGTCTTTCTCGACGAGCGCATGACGCCGATGCGCGTTGGCTTCGTCATTGCGGGGCTGCTCGGCATGTTGCTCATCGTGCGGCCCGGATCCGGATTGTTCCAGGGGGCAGCGCTGTTCGCAATCGGCTCGGCGTGGTTCTACGCGACGTTCCAGATCGTCACGCGCAGGCTCGTGAACGAGGACTGGCGCTCGCTCCTGTTCTATCCCGGGCTCGTCGGCGCGGTCGCGATGTCGGTCATCGTTCCCTACATCGATTGGCCCGAATCGATTCCATGGCAGCATGCGCTCTCGATCGTCGCCGTCGGCCTGATCGGCACGCTTGGCCACTTCCTGTTCCTGCGCGCGTTTCTGCTCGCGAGTGCCTCGTCGATCACGCCGTTCACTTACGTGCATCTCGTATGGGCGACGCTGATCGGGTGGATCGCGTTCGGCTCGTTTCCCGACGCGCTGTCGCTCGCCGGCATGGCGATCATTGCCGGCAGCGGACTTCTGATCACGCTCCACGAGCGGCGCAAGGCACGATCCGCGATGCTGACCGCGCCCACCGCCGTCGACTGAGATGAATGAACGACCCCCCACCGCTCACTCGTTCGCTGCCCCGCGAGGGGAGCGCAATCAGTCGCTCGGGACGGCCCGGCGCGACTGACATTCCACAAAGGAGATAACCATGGCGAACCCTCGCATCGGCTTCATCGGAATCGGCCTCATGGGCCACGGCATGGCGAAGAACCTCGTGACCAAGGGTTTTCCGTTGACCGTGCGCGTGCACCGCAATCGCAAGCCGCTCGAGGATCTCGTCGCGGCGGGTGCGAAGGAAGTTTCGAGCAACGCCGACGTTGCGAATAACGCCGACATCGTGTTCCTCTGCGTCACCGGCGCGCCGCAGGTCGAGGAGATCATCTTCGGCGAAGGCGGCATCCTGTCCGCGGCGCGCAGCGGCTTGATCGTCGTCGACACATCGACGTCCGAGCCGGCCACGACCGCGAAGACGCGCGATGCGCTGGCGCAGAAAGGCGTTGCTTTCGTCGATGCGCCGCTCGCGCGCACGCCGGTCGAAGCCGAGCAGGGTCGGTTGAACGTCATGGTCGGCGCCGACGACGCGATGTTCGAGAAGCTGAAGCCGGTGCTTGCGGCATTCGCCGAGAACATCATCCACGCTGGCCCGCCCGGGCATGGCCTCGTCCTGAAGCTGATCAACAACTTCATCGCGCAGGCGATCTGCACGGCGACCGCGGAAGCGCTGGCGACCGCGGCCAAGTCCGGGCTTTCGATCACGAAGCTGCACCAGGTGGTCTCGGCGGGAGCGGTGAACTCCGGGTTGTTCCAGATGATGGTCGGCAAGATGCTCGAAAGCGGTGACTTGTCGGGCCTCAAGTTCACGTTGTCGAACGCGGCCAAGGATCTGCGCTATTACACGCATTTCACCGAGTCGCTGATGCTGCCGTCAATCGTGGGCGAGGCGGTGCATCAAAGCCTGGTCACGGCGAATGCGTTGGGCTTGGGTGAGCGCTATGTTCCGTCGCTTTTCGAAGCGCAGGAGAAGCTGGCCGGCGTAAAGATCGTGAATGCGAAGTAGCGGATGAAAGGTCTCGCCGAATACGCCGAGTTCGCCTATGCGACGGCGCTGCGTGCAGGCGAGGCGATCCTGCCGTACTTCCGCCGGTCCATCGACGTCGACAACAAGGATCGCATCGGCGGCTACGATCCAGTCACGATCGCCGACCGCGCGGCCGAGCGCGTGATCCGTGATGCGATTGCCGCGAGCTATCCGACGCACGGCTTCCATGGCGAAGAGCACGGCGAGCACAAGGGCAGCGAACCCGCGACGTGGGTCGTCGACCCGATCGATGGAACGAAGAGCTTCATCCTCGGACAGCTTTCCTGGGGCACGCTGATCGCGTTGAACGACGGCCAGCGGCCAGTCGTCGGTGTCGCGTGCCAGCCGTACGTCGGCGAAGTGTTTGTCGCGCATGTCGAAGGCCTTGTGGAATGGCGCCGCAATGGCGAGCGCCGCGCGCTGAAGACGCGTCGCTGTCCGCGCGAGACGGAAGCGATCGTCGTGACCACCGATCCACGCTACTTCGAGCCATCGCGCGAAGCCGCGGCTTATGCGGCCGTGACTTCAAAGGCCCGATTCACGCGTTTCGGCGGTGACCTCTATTGCTACACTCAACTTGCCATGGGCTTGTGCGACATCGTCATCGAGACCGGACTCAAGGCCTGGGACATTCAGGCGCTGATCCCGCTGATCGAGGCGGCAGGTGGCGTAGTCACCGACTGGGGCGGCAATCCGTGCCATGCCGGGGGTGACGTGCTCGCGTGCGGCGATCCTGCGCTGCATGCGACATTGTTGCGGCGGATCGCGTCGGGGTAGATCGCGATGCGCGATCGCGTGTACACCGTTGAACACGAGACGGTTTATCGCTACGCGAAGCCGGTGCGCTTTCTCGAGCACCGGCTGCTGTACCGTCCGCGCTCCGCGCACGACTTTGACGTGCTGGCGACGTCGCTCGACATCACGCCGGCGGCCGACGTCCGCGAGATCCAGGACGTGTTCAGCAACTCGGTCACGCTGTTCACGCCGCGCAGCGAAGCGACCGAACTCCGCGTCCGCGCGTGGTTCGCGATCCGCCACTCGGGCGCGCTGAAGGGCGTCGAGCCGGCGATCGCGGCGCACGCGCAACGCTATCCGTTCGATTACATGGCGGAAGAGCGCCTCGATCTCGGCGCGCGCCGGGAGCCGCACTATCCGGATCCGGATGGCCGGCTCTACGAATGGACCCGCTCGTTCTTCAAGGGCGACGCTCGTCCGCCGACGTTGAAGCTCCTCGACGCGATGGCGAAGCGCATTCGCGACGAGTTCGCGTACGTCGTCCGCGAGCAGGAGGGCACGCAGACGCCGGGCGAAACGCTCGAGCGCAAGAGCGGAACCTGTCGCGACTTTGCGCTTTTGATGATCGAAGCGGTGCGGCGTCTGGGAATGGGATCGCGTTACGTTTCCGGATATCTCTACGACCCGGCTCTGGACCGCGACGACGATCAAAACGGTGTCGCGGACGTGCAAGGCGCCGGCTCGACGCACGCCTGGGTTCACGTGTTCCTTCCGGGCGCAGGTTGGGTCGAATTCGACCCGACGAACCCGCGCAGCGGCCGATCGAATCTGATTCGCGTCGCCCATGCGCGTGATCCGGCGCAGGCGCTGCCGCTCTCGGGCGACTGGTTCGGCGTGGCGGAGGACTTTCTCGGCATGGACGTGCGCGTGACCGTTTCGAGAGTACGTTCGCCGAAGACGATTGCCCGCCTCGTGCCGGAGGCGGTGCGCAAGGCGCATACCGCCTAGCGTTGGGCGCTATCTGTTAAGCAGGATGGCGCGCTCGAGGCCCGAACGCCGGATTCGACGCGATGGAACCGGCGCCGGCTGCGCCGACACGCTACAACGCCAGCTCCCACGTTTCGGCGACGAGGTCGAGCCCGAAGCTCCGGTGCGGTGCTTCGGCGATGCGCTTGTAGCCTTCGTTGACGTAGAGCTGTCGCGCAGCGGCGAGGTGGCTCTGCGTCCACAACGTGATGCGTCGGTAACCGGCTTCGCGCGCGAAGCTCGTGCATTGCGCCACGAGCCGACGTCCGACGCCGAGCCCGCGCGCGGACGGCTCGACGAACAGCAACCGCAGCTTCGCAGTCGCATCGTCCAGCCTCACCACGAAGACGGCGCCGACGCGTTCGCCGGCGCGGTCGGCGATCCAGCACCGCTCGCGGGCGGGGTCGTGCGCTTCGAGGAAGTCTCCGGCTATCCGCGCGACGAGGCCTTCGAACGTGGCGTCGTAGCCGAATTCGCTCGCATAGAGCGCGCCGTGTCGCTCGACGACCCAGCCGACGTCACCGGGCCTCGACCGCCGCAGCACGACCTCGGCGCTGGGCGATTTCGGGTCCAGCAACCGCTCGACGGTCGCCATTGCGTCGACCAGCCGCTCGCGGGCCGACGCGTCGAGCGGCTCCATCAGCGCTTCGATCTGCGCCCGCGACTGGCGATCGAGCGATGCGAACGTTTTGCGTCCTTCACCGGTCAATCGAACAGGCGCAGTGCGCGCATCGTGTGCGCCACGGCCGCGAGCGATGACGCCGGCCGCCTCGAAGCGGCGCAGCAGGCGCGACAGGTAGCCGCGGTCGAGCGAGAGGCGCTTCGCCAGGTCGCTTGCCAGCGACGCGTCGCGCTGGGCAAGTTCGTAGAGCACGCGCGCCTCGGTGAGCGAGAAACGGCTGCCGAGCAGCCGTTCGTTGAGCAAGCCAAGTCGCTGCGTGTAGAAACGGTTGTAGCGACGAACCGCCGTGATCGGATCGTCACGTTGCACGGTGCTTCCGCCGGAGCTGGAGCCCAAGGCCCCTACGGTGCTTGACCGAGTCAACTATATAGCCGGAAACTTCGTAAGTCCTGCGACAAGCGATTACGGGGCTTGCAGTGCGAAGACGCCAGCCGCACATGAACGAAGGGCGGCCCCGTCGGATGGTGCATTGCGGGCGTGGGTCTGCTAGACTACTGTGCTTCATTGGCGGGTTCGCTGGTTAGTGCTTACTCCTCTCGGATTCTCCCTTCTGCGCCAACTTTCGGACGGCGCGTTCCATTCCGGTGAAGATCTGGCCGCGAAGGTGGGGCTGACGCGCGCCCGCGTTTCGCAGCTCCTGCGACAGGCAGAGACGGCGGGGCTGTCTCTTGAACGGGTTCGCGGCCGTGGCTATCGGCTCGTTGCGGCGCCCGATTTTCTCGATGCGTCGCGCGTGCGCGATGCGCTCGTCGAGTACGGCGTCGTTCTCGCAAGCAACGGACTATCGCCGCTGCGTCCGCAGCTCGACGACGACTTCGGGTTGACTGCGGATGTGCAGGCGGAAATCATTCCGTCGCCGCCGATTCATCTCGAAATCGTTGATCAGATTGATTCGACGTCAAGCGAGCTCTTGCGTCGCGCGCCGCGTCGCGACATTCACGGCGCCGTGCTTGCAGCCGAGTGGCAGACCGCAGGTCGCGGTCGTCGCGGCCGCACGTGGACTGCGGTCGCTGGTGGCAGCCTCACGTTCTCGCTCGGCTGGCGGTTCGAGCAGGGCGCCGGTTTCCTCGCAGGACTTTCGCTCGCCGCCGGCGTCGGCGTCATCCACGCGCTGGAGAAGGAAGGGCTGGGCGGTGTCAATCTGAAGTGGCCGAACGATCTGATCTTCCGGCACTTGAAGGTCGGCGGCATCCTGGTCGAGGTCAACGGCGATGCGCTCGGGCCGTCGACGGTCGTTGTCGGCGTCGGATTGAACGTGCGGCTTCCGCGCGAGCTTCGTCGCGACATCACGCAGCCGGTCACCGATCTGGCGTCGGTTGCCGGACGCGGCGCGCCGGCGATCGATCGCAACCGGTTGTTCGCGCGCCTCGTTGCCGAGCTTGCAACGACGCTTGCGCAGTATGCGAAGGAAGGCTTCGCGCCGTTCGCTGCGGAATGGCAGCATCGGCACGCCTATCAAGGCAAGCCGGTTCGGCTGCTTCTGCCCGACGGCGCGGCCGTCATGGGCAAGGTCGCTGGGGTCGATGCAAGCGGCGCGCTGGTGCTCGCCGACGGTCCGCGTCGCGCGCGCTTTCTGACCGGCGAAATCTCGCTGCGGCGGGCTTAAGCCCGGTTCTCCTGTTTTGCTGCCGTCGGCGCCGCTCGCTGGTCATCGCGGCGCGGCCGTGACTTTCGGTTACGCGCTCGTCGTCGACGTGGGCGCGAGCCGCATGAAGTGGGCGCTGGTGAGCCCCAACGGCTACGTGGCGCAGGGCATCATCGCCAATGCGGAGATCGGCACGCTAGCGTTGCGCGATTGGCAGAACCTGCCGCGGCCGGTGCGCGCGATCGGTGTCAATGCCGCGGGCGAGGCGGCGCGGGTGCGCGTCGAAGGACAGCTTTCGCGCTGGCGCCTTCCGATGCAATGGCTGGTGCCGAGCGAACGCGCCTGCGGCGTGACCAATCGTTACGTGCCGCCTGCGCAGCTCGGCGGCGATCGCTGGGCCGCGTGCGTCGCCGCACGGGTGCGCGCCGTGCAAACCGATGCTCGGCCGCGGCCGTTCACCGTGGTCAATGCCGGAACGTTCGTCACCGTCGATTCGGTCGATGCCGACGGCGTATTTCACGGCGGCATGATCCTGCCGAACGTGCGACTGATGATGCGATCGCTCGCCGAGAACGCATCGACGTTCAAGGTGCCGGCCGGGCGCTTTGTCGCGTTCCCCGTGAACACATCGGACGGCGTCTACACCGGTGCGCTGCACGCAGTGTGCGGCGCGATCGAGCTTGCGCGCGCGCGACTCTCGATTCACCGGGAGGCGGTCCGCTGTTACATCACCGGCGTTGCCTCGCCGGAGATTGCGCCGTTGCTCGCGCCGCAGGTCGAGGTCATCGACAACCTCGTGCTGGAAGGCGTGCTCGAGATCGCGGCGGAGAACGGCTAGCTGTCGAGCGCGGCTCGCTCAGGTCTTCGCAACGTCCGCACTGATGCGGTAGAGCCCCTCGAGCACGAGGTTTTCGTGCAACCGGTAGGCGATCGCAAGACGCGGTGCCAATGCCGGCCCCGCGCCGCCCGACACGAGACACGTGAGCGCCGGCGTGTCGTGCACGAGCCGGCCGAAGATCCGCTCGACGGCGCCGGCTTGCGCGTGCAGGCAGCCGCTGTAGGTTGCGTCCACCGTCTGTTGGGGGAGCTCGGTGAGTTCCCCTTCGGCGTCGGGCAGGCCCGCGGTTCCCTCGTGCAGCGAGCGCAGCATCAGTCCCACACCAGGCACGATGAAGCCGCCGCGGAACTCGCCTTCCTGCGAGAGGAAGTCGACGGTCGTCACGGTTCCGCAGACGACGACGAGCACCGGCTCGTCGGGCATCAACTTGCGCGCGCCGATCAACGCCGCCCAGCGGTCGCTGCCGAGCTGCGCGGGATTGCGATAGCAATTGACGACGCCGCATTGCTCCGCTTGCGGAACGATCCAATGCGCGGCCGGCGCGCTCCCGGTCTCGGGGTTCTTCCACACTTCGAGCAAGCGCCCGACCATGCCACGCATGCGAATTCCCGCGACGTTGCTGATGACGATCTGCGAGGGCATCGCGAACTTCGTGAACACCCGCGCAAGGCCCGTCGTCTCGTCGAGCAGCACGTGGCCGGAATCGAGACGATGCTCGAACGCGAGCCCGTCGCCATCGCGCTCGAACAGCCCCCACTTGAGGAATGTGTTGCCGATGTCGACGAGGAGCGTCGTGTTCTTGTTCGCCATCACATTGCGTCGAGCGGATAGATCGGCCGCGTCAGCTTCTCGTAGCGGTAGACCGACAGATCGGCGTTGGTGACGCCGGACCCGGAACATTCGACGATGTGCGAAGCGATCGGCTTGAACCCGGCGCGGTAGTGAATCCGCGACTTGAGCATCAGATAGCGCTTCGTCGCCGGATCGATGCCGGCATGCGTGAACACGCCGACATCGAACGGCTCGTGTGGCCGCTCGGTGACGACGATCTGCACGTGTGAACGCGCGCCGCCGGTCTCGAGCACGGCGGTGCGGCCAAGATGCATGCGCACGCCGGTGTACATCGGACCGGTGACGATGAACTCACCATCGGTGATCGCGGCAACCTGTCCTTCGACCTCGAGCGGCGTGCCGGTGCGCGAGATCGACGGCATGTCGGTATGGCCGCCGAGCGCGAGCCGCACTTTCTGTCCAACGCCCGCATCGATCATCGTTGCGACCGCTCGCGGATCGCGGATCGGGGCGATCGCAATGTCGTCGAGCTCCTGCTTCAGCACTTCGGCGACGACGTCCATCACGTCTTGTGCGCCGCCGGAGCCACAGTTATCGCAGTGATCGATCAGGAGCACCGGCGCGCCGGGTTGCGCGAGCCCGAGCGCCTTGGCGCGGGCCACCGATTGAACGAGCGGCGGCGCATGAAACGCATACTCGGCACGCCGTTCCCATGCAATGGCAAGCATCCGGTCGCAGACCTCGCGCGCTGTTTCGCGCCCACCGATTCGCGCATCGCCGACGACGATCGCGGACACGCCGGTGTATGGCGTATCGGCATGCGGAAACGACGGCAACAGCGTGGCGGCGAGCACACGCCCGCTCTTCTCGTTCTGGCGCGCATAGGCAAGGATGTCGCCCGACGGACCGTCTTCCGGCGCGTGTCGCATGATCGACGCGAGCAACGGCTTCCATCCCCATGCCATCACCGGTTCGACGTGGCCGTTCAGCGCGCGGATCAGGATATCGCCGGCCAGGAGCCCCGCTTCGTACATGTCGACGTGCGGATAGGTCTTGTAGCCGGTGACGACCGTCGCATTCTCGACCAGATCGCGCGAGAGGTTCGTGTGATAGTCGAGCGTCACGGCGATCGGCATCGACGGGGCGATGTTGCGGATGCGCCTGGCGATCTCGCCTTCGGCATCGTCGCAGTCCTCGATCACCATTGCCCCGTGCAAGTCCAGGAACACGGCGTCGCAGCCTTTGCGCACGGCGTCCTCGATCGGCTGCATCAGCGCTTCGAACGTCTCGCGCGACGCCTTGTTCGACGGCCACGACTCGGCGGCGATCGGTGTCACGATCTCCGCGCCCTCGCGGCGCGCGAGATCGATGTACGCGGCCATCGGCGTGTTGGTTGCCGTGAAGCGCTCACGCGCTTCGTTGCCGAGCGCCGGGCCGTTGCCGTGACCGAACGACGCGAGCGGTGTCGCAAGCGGCGAGAACGTGTTCGTCTCGTGCTTGATCATTGCAATGACGTAGCGGCGCGGCATCGCCGGGCTTCGATCAGGGACGCGCAGCGGCGGTCGCGCCGAACGCCGGTCCGTTCGGCTTCAACCGCAGCCCTTCGCGCAATCGCGTCCAGTTGAACATCGTCGGGTCCGCCTTCGCCGGGCCCGGTGCGACGACGATCAGCACCTCGCTTGCGATCGGCTCGAAGTCGGCGCGAAAGTGCACCGAGCTCTTCAACGCAAGCACGCGCTGCGTGACCGGCTCGATGCCGACATGGCGGAACATCTGCTGGTCGGCCGCCTGGCATTTCTTCGATGCAAGCACGATGCGGACGTCGCCTTGGCGCAGCACCGCCATCGGCCCGAGATCCATCTTGAAGCCCTTGAACATCGGGCCGGTGCAGGTGAACCTGCCGGGCGCGAGCGTCTCGACGGTGAATTCGCCGACGAGCGGCTCGTGACCCGCAACGCCGGAGATCTCGCCCAGCTTGAACCGCGCGGTGCGGCCGACGCCGATCGCATGCGCTTGTCGCGCCGACGGCGGATCGATCAGGAGCCCGGCAACAGCGTCGCGCGCTTGGCGACGCAACAGTGCTTCGATCAGGCCTGTCGTATCGCCGTTGCCGCCGGCGCCAGGATTGTCCTGGGTGTCGGCCAGCACGACCGGCGCGCCGGGACTGCCGCGCTGCATCGCACGCGTGACGGCCTGGTCGGGCTCGAAGAGCTCCATCGCGAAGTCGTCCTCCGCGTCGTCGATCGCATGCGCGAGTTCGTCGACCGCGCGATCCACGTCGGCCGGGTTCTCGCCGTAGCCGAACACCGCCATGCCGCACTCGGGAAAGTCGGCCATCGGAAAGCCGGGCGTGAACGACAGCACGACATCGCGCTCGCGCTCGATGCGTTCGAGCAACGCATACAGGCTCTTGACCGGCTCGATGAAGCTGCACTGCGACGGCAGGCCGGTCAGGAAGTCGAGCTGACGACGCGCCTTCGCGAGCGGGCGTCCGCGCTCGATCGTGCGCAGAAGCAGTTGCGCCGCGCGCGATCCCGTCGCGGCCATGTCGACATGCGGATAGGTTCGATACGCGACGAGCCCGTCGCAGTGATCGAGCATCGCCTGCGTGACGTTCGCGTGAAGATCCAGGCTTGCGACGATCGGAACGCGCGGGCCGACGGCGCGGCGCACGCGTGCGAGGAGCTCGCCTTCGCCGTCGTCCAGATGCTCGGTCACCATCGCGCCGTGCAGGTCGAGGTACACGCCATCAATCGGTCCTGCGTCATTCAAGCGTGCTAGCATCCGCGCGGCGACGCGCTCGAATGCATCGCGCGTGACGTGCGCCGACGGCGAAGCCGCTCCCCATACCAGACCGAACGTGCGATGGCCTTTCGCGTGCAGCGTATCGAACGCGCCCGCCGCTGGAATGTTGGCGCCGGCGAGTCGCGGCGCGATTGCGTCATCGAACGTGATCTCCGGCCATCCGCCGCCATCCTCGAACGCCGCGTAGTCCGCTTTGCTCGGCGCGAACGTGTTGGTCTCGTGCTGGAACCCGCCGACGGCGATGACGCTCATTGCGCTTCGTTACCTTGTTTCCGGGAGCCGGCGAGGTTAGCACGGCAGACATCGTGAGCACTCCGCTGTGGCAGTGGGACGCGACGGCGCTGGCAGCAGCGATTGCAGCACGCGAGATTTCGGCGCGCGAGGCGGTGCGTTCGTGCGTCGATCGGATGCACGACGTCAACCCGCGGATCAACGCCGTCACCGTCGACTTGTCGCAGCAGGCGTTGGCCGATGCCGATCGGCTCGATGCGGCCATCGGCAACGGGGAGGCGACCGGTTCGCTCGCCGGCGTGCCGATCACCATCAAGGAGAACGTCGATCAGATCGGTTGCGCGACGACGAACGGTGTTGCTGCGTTCCGCGATCTGGTTGCGGGCGCGGACAGTCCCGTCGTCGTCAATCTGAAGCGCGCCGGCGCGATCGTCATCGGCCGCACGAATACGCCGGCGTTCAGCTTTCGGCTGGACACGGTCAACGACTTTCGCGGACGCACCTACAGCCCGTGGTCGCGAACGCGCACGCCGGGCGGCTCGAGCGGTGGCGCAAGCGCATCGGTTGCGGCCGGCATCACCCCGATAGCGCATGGAAATGACATCGCTGGCTCAGTGCGCTATCCCGCGTACTGCACCGGGCTCGTCGGCTTGCGGCCGTCGTTCGGGCGCATACCGGCCTTCAACGCGACGACCAAAGTCGAGCGGCCGATCTCGGCGCAGTTGATGTCGGTGCAGGGACCGCTGGCACGCAGCGTGCGCGACGTGCGCACTGCGTTGCAAGTGATGGCGATGCGCGATCCGCGCGATCCGTGGTGGGTGCCGGCGCCGCTCGTCGGTGCACCGATCGGCGCGCCGATACGCGTCGCAGTGGTGAACGATGCCGAGCAGCTCGGCGGCGTCGCGCCGTCACCGGCGGTCCGCGATGCGCTAAGTCACGCGGCTCGCGCGCTGACCGATGCGGGCTACGTCATCGTCGGCGACGCCACGCCCGGCTTCAACGAAGCGTTCGAGCTCTGGTTCCAGATGCTCGTGCCCGAGTTCAGGCGCTTCATGCAGGCGGACTTCGAGCGCGACGGCGACGACGGCATTCGCACCGCGATGCGTTACATGCTCGATAACGTTCCCGACGCGGGGCCGGAGGAGCATCTTCGTGCGCTCGCGCATCGTTCGCGCCTCGTGCGCGAATGGACGGCGTTTCTCGAGCAGACGCCGCTGGTGCTGGCGCCGATATGTACTCGGCAAGCATACGAGCACGGATTCGACATCGAGAGTGCCCACCGCACACGACAGATCTGGCGCGAGTCTGCGACGCTGATGGCCGTTCCGGTGCTCGGGCTACCTGCGGTGTCGGTGCCAACGGGCGTCACCGACGGCCTGCCACTCGGCATCCAGATCATCGCGCCGCGCTTCCGCGAGGATCTGTGTCTTGCGGCGGCCGAGGCGATCGAGGCGCGCTCGCCTCGGATCACCCCGATCGATCCGGTGTAATCAGCTCGAGTTCACGCGAAGGTCGCCGTCCCGGCGCTCGATGACCAGCGACTGGCCGTTGCGCGGCTCGATCGTCTTCCCGAGCACCGTCAGCGTCGACGGACGGCAACGCTCGTGCGTACGGGTGACGCGCGGCGGCAGCGGAAACCGCTGCTCCTCGAGCGTGTACTCGACGACTGTGGCCGAACGGTTCTCGATCGAGAACACGATCGATGCCGATTGCGGCCGGCCGAACAGTTGCACCGCGTAGAAGTAGCCGGTGTCGCGACTCGATGCGATAGCGACGGCGGTCTCGGTCACGTCGGGATCGAGCATGTTCTTGCGATGGCCGGGCGAGTTCCGCCAACCTTCGAACAGCCGCGTCGCGAGGTCGTCGGTCGAGAAACCGCGCGAGCTGAACTGGTAGGCGATGTTCTCGGCGACGATGCAATAGTCGTAGCCGAACTTCTTTGCGCGCCCGGTCGCCGAATTGCCGTCCGCGCCGTGACCATACCTGCCGGTCCGGGCCATGTACTCGGCGAAGTAGGTGGCGGCCTTCGCAAGCTCCTCGTCGTGGGTGAGGCGTGCGAGCTTGTGTTCGCCGCGGAAGTCGTTCGTGGCCGAACCGACGCGGGTCGCGGCGTCCACGGCGTCCTGCGCGGAAGGGACGCCGGACAGGGCAAGAAGTGCCCCGACCAGCATCGCGCGAGAGATTCCCGCAAGTACCGAGGTTGATACTGTTGCATCCATGTTGATGGCCACCGGGCGAGGGGATATTCTGCCGCTCCGGACCACCCAAAGCCTTCGGAGGAGAAACGCCATGACCCGTCGTGCACGCGCGTTGCCCTGGCTCGCGCTCGTCTCGTCCGCGGCGCTCGCATTCGCCGCCGCACCGGCTGCCATCGGCCAAACGACGTTGCGGGCCGTCATGCACTCGGATTTGAAGATCGTCGACCCGATCTGGACGACGGCCTACATCGTCCGAAACCACGGCTACATGATCTACGACACGCTGTTCGCGACCGATGCGAACGGCCAGATCCGGCCGCAAATGGTCGACAAATACGACCTGTCGGCCGACAAGCTCACGTACACGATGACGCTGCGTGACGGCTTGCTCTGGCACGACGGCAAACCCGTCACCGCCGAGGACTGCGTCGCGTCGATCAAGCGCTGGGGCGCGAAGGACGCGACCGGCCAGAAGATGATGTCGTTCGTCAAGGACATCCAGGTCGTCGACGCGAAGACGTTCCGCATCGTGCTGAACGCGCCGACCGGGCTCGTGCTGACGGCGCTCGGCAAGCCGTCGTCGGCTGTGCCGTTCATGATGCCGAAGCGCGTCGCCGACACGAATCCGAACGACCAGATTGGGGACTTCACGGGCTCCGGCCCGTTCATGTTCAAGCGCGACGAATGGAAGCCGGGCGACAAGGCCGTTTATGTGAAATTCGACAAGTACCGGCCGCGTTCGGAGCCTGCCTCGGGGCTCGCCGGCGGCAAGGTCGTCAAAGTCGACCGTGTCGAGTGGCGTGCGATCGCCGACCAGCAGACGGCGATCAACGCTCTGGTTGCGGGCGAGATCGACTACATCGAGGCGCCGGCGCACGACCTGTTGCCGGTGCTGCGCAAGGATTCGAACGTCAAGCTCGTCGACTGGAACCCGCTCGGCAACCAGTACGCGTTCCGTTACAACACGACGGTCAAGCCGTTCGACAACGTGAAGGTGCGGCAGGCGCTGTTGTATGCGTTCAACCAGGAAGATTTTCTGCAGGCGGTCATCGGCGACAAGCAGTATTACAAGGAATGCAAGGCGCTGTTCGTTTGCGGCACGCCGCTCGCATCGACAAAAGGCATGGATGGCCTGCTCGAGTCGAACATGCAGCGCGCGCAGGCTTTGCTCAAGGAAGGCGGCTACGACGGCACGCCGATCGTGCTGATGCACTCGACCGATCTCGGCGTGCTCACGAACCTCGCGCCGGTCGCGAAATCGCTGATGGAGCGTGCAGGATTCAAGGTCGACATGCAGTCGATGGACTGGCAGAGCGTGGTGGCGCGCCGCTCGAAGAAAGACCCGCCGACGCAGGGCGGCTGGCACGCGTTCCTGACGTCGTGGGTGTCGGCCGACATCCTGAACCCGGTTTCCTCCGCCTTCCTGAACTCGAGCTGCGACAAGGCGCTGTTCGGCTGGCCGTGCGATCCGGAGCTCGAGAAGCTGCGCGACGATTTCGCGCGCGCGACCGATGCGGCGCAGCAGAAGACGATCGCGGAAGCGGTGCAGGTGCGCTTCACGCAATATCCGACGCACGTGCATCTCGGGCAGTGGTATCAGCCCGGTGCATCGCGCAAGAACCTCGACGGATACGTGACGGCGCCGGTGCCGGTGTTTTGGAATGTGACCAAGACCGGCCGCTGATTCGTAACGCAGGCTAGACCTATCGACGGCGCGCATCGACGCGCCGTCGATTTGTAAGGACCGGAGCTTGTTCAGCTACCTCGGCAAGCGCCTGCTCGCGACGATCCCGGTGATGGCGGTCGTCGCGCGCCGCGCGAAGAAGGACGCGCCGACGCAGGGCGGCTGGCATGCGTTCCTGACGTCGTGGGTCTCGGCCGACATCCTGAACCCGGTCTCGACCGCGTTCCTCAACTCGA
>DATLNR010000143.1:0-21009 GCA_035536655.1 Casimicrobiaceae bacterium | reverse complement strand
CCTGATTCCCGACACCCTCGGCCGGCAGTTCATCAGGCGCGACAGCCTCGATACCGCATTGAAGCCGGCATCCTGGGTTCTGCTGTCCTGGTAGGCTGATTTCCAAGTCCCGGTAACATCGGCTGCGGCGCGCAATGCGTCGCAGCCGATTTTAATGTCCGTCTACACTTCCGTTACCGTCCGGGACGTCGACGCGTGGCTCTTGCGCTATGCGGTGGGAACGCTCGCCGACCTCGTTCCGATCGCCGGAGGCATCGAGAACACGAACTATTTCGTGACGACCGACAACGGCCGATATGTGCTCACGCTCTACGAGCGGCTGCCGGCCGAAGACCTCCCTTTCTACCTGAACCTGATGGCCCATCTTGCCAAGGCCGGGTGCAGCGTTCCCGCGCCGCAAGCGGATCGCACCGGCGCGTTGTTCTCGATGCTGAACGGCAAGCCGGCCGGGTTGGTCGAACGCATCGACGGTCGTGTCAGCGAGGCGCCGAGCGTCGAGGAGTGCGCCGCTGTCGGTCGCGCGCTCGCGCGGATGCATGTCGCGGCGCTTATCTATCGGCCGCGGCTCGCTAATCGTCGGGGCCCGTCGTGGTGGCGCCAGGCGGCTCGCGCAGTGCGACCGTATCTCCAACACGAGCAGCAGGTGCTGATTGCAGCGGAGCTTGCGTACCAGGCATCGCTCGCGAAAGTCAAGCTGCCGAAAGCGGCGATTCATGCCGACTTGTTCTGCGACAATGTGTTGTTCGACGACGTCGGTGAAGTCGCGGGCATCATCGACTTCGGGTTCGCGGCCACCGACTCCCTCGCGTACGACGTGGCGATCGCGGTGAACGACTGGTGCGATGCCGGCGACGGCTCCCTTGATGCGGAGCGAACGCGGGCGTTCGTTTCGAGCTATAGCGCGGTGCGCCCGATGAACGACGACGAGCGCGAGCTTTGGCCGGCGTTGTTGCGCGCGGCGGCGCTGAGATTCTGGCTGTCTCGCCTTTACGACTTGCACCTGCCGCGGCCCGGTGAGCTGACGCACGCGCACGATCCTGCGCGCTTCGAGTCGATCCTGCGCCATCGCGTGGCGAAGATGCCGCGCATGCCGGAAGTGGCGGCGTCATGAGCGCCGCCGGGCCGCCCCAAGGCGCTCATTCCGCCCCCTCGGGGGGCAGCGCAGCGGCGTTAGCTGCAAGCGTGGGGGCCGTTCAATGAGTGCACCGGCCCGAGCCACCGACATCGTCTTCACGCGTCACACCGCGTCGCGCGGCATCGTCTGGCTGAAGGAGGCCTACGCGATGTTCAGCCGCGCGCGAATGCCGTGGCTCGTGCTGATTTCGCTCTATTACCTGATCTTGCTGCTGGCGAGCCGCATTCCGCTCGTCGGGCATGTCGTTGTGTCGCTGTTGAAGCCTGTCCTGGCGGTGGGTCTTCTGGCCGCCGCATGGACGCACGAGCGCGGCAGCCGTCCCGCGATGGGTCACTTGTTCAAGGGGTTTCGCTCGAACCTGCGAGCGCTGCTGATGCTCGGCGCCGTGTTCTTCGCCGGTATCACCGCCGCCGTGCTCGCAACGGCGCTGTTCGATGGCGGCGTGCTCCTCGACCTGCTTTCCAGCGAAGCACGACCGGCTGCCGATTCGACGACATCGGCGAAACCGGCGGACCGACCGTCACCCGAGGAGCTGTTGAAGACCGGTCGCTTGCAGCTGTCGATGCTGCTTGCCGTCCTGTTCTCGATGCCAACGATCCTCGGTCTCTGGTTCGCGCCCGCGCTCGTCGTGTTCCAGGACGCCGGTCCGGGTGCAGCGATCGGCGCGAGCCTTCGGGCCGCGCTTGGCAACTGGCGCCCGCTGATCGTTTACGGGCTCGCGGTGATGCTGGTCGGGGCGATGCTGCCGGTCATCGTCGCCCAGTTCGTCGTGATGCTGCTACCGAGCCAGGCCACGTTTACACTCGTCTGGATCCTCTTCTTTGCATACGGGCTCATGTTCGCGGTAACGCTGCACATCGCGGACTATGTGAGTTATCGCGATGTGTTCCATGCCGGCGAGACGCTGGCTCCTTTGACCGCACGCAGCGGCGACAGATAGCGCGCGGGTAGACGCTGTAATGCGCGCCTTTATCGGCTGCTCATGCCGCTTCGAGCTTCGCATACTCCAGCGCCAGCCACTTCACGCCCGCGTCGCGGAAGTTGACTTGCACGCGCGCATCGTTGCCGCGACCCTCGGCATCGATGATGACGCCAACACCGAACTTCGGGTGGCGCACGCTTTGGCCGACGCGCCACGACGGCCCCGGGGGCGTCGCCTGCGGAGTCGTTCGCGTCGACGCAGCAAGCGACGTCCCCCACTCGCTCTCGTCGAGCTCGTAAGCCCGACGGCGACGCGGCGAAAGCCACTGCACGAGCTCCTTTGGTATCTCGTCGAGGAACCGGCTGGGAATGTTGAGCCGCGTTTGTCCGTGCAGCATGCGGCTTTGCGTATGCGTGAGGTACAGCCGACGTCTCGCGCGCGTGATCGCGACGTACATGAGCCGGCGCTCTTCCTCGACGCCGGCCATCTCGTTCAGGCTGTTCTCGTGCGGAAACAAACCCTCCTCGAGCCCGGTCATGAACACCGTGTGGAACTCGAGCCCCTTCGCCGAGTGCACGGTCATCAGCTGCAACGCCGGCCGGCCTTCCGCCGCCTGCGTGTCGCCCGCTTCGAGCGCGGCGTGCGCAAGGAACGCAGTCAACGGGTCGGTCGCGCCTTCGGTTGTGCCTTCGACAGCCGCCTGCGCTTCGCCGACGCGATCCGACACGATCGGAGCGCCCGTCGCGATCTCGGCCTCGCGCAGGAAGTTCTGGGCCGCCGTGACAACTTCCTGCAGGTTCTCGATGCGGTCCTGACCGTCGCGCTCTTTGCGATAGTGCGCGATGAGGCCTGCGTGCTCGATGACGTGCTCGACGGCTTGCGGCAACGATAGCGATTCGGTCTCGCCGCGAAGCCGCTCGATCACGCCGACGAACTGCCCGATCGCACTGCCCGCCTTGCCGCCTACGATGCCGCTGCACGCCGCCTGCCACAGCGTCGTGCCGGCGCCGTTCGCCTGATCCTGCAACTGCTCGAGCGAGCGTGCGCCGATACCACGTGGTGGAAAGTTGATGACGCGAAGGAGCGCGCCATCATCTCCCGGCTCGGCGGTGAGCCGCAGATAGGCGAGCGCATGCTTGACTTCGGCGCGCTCGAAGAAACGCATGCCGCCCCACACGCGATACGGGATCGCGGCGCCGAACAGCGCGTGCTCGAGAACGCGTGACTGGGCATTGCTCCGGTAGAGCAAAGCAACCTCGGAAAGGGCCAGCCCCTCGTCCACCAGGCCCCTGACGATGTCGACGACGAACGCCGCTTCGTCGAGATCGGTGGGCGCGGAGAACACGCGCACCGGCTCGCCCTTGCCGGCATCGGTCCACAGGTTCTTGCCGAGCCTCGACTGGTTGTGTCGGATCAACGCGTTCGCGGCGTCGAGGATGGTTCCCTGCGATCGGTAATTCTGCTCGAGCTTGATCAGCCGGACCGGCACGTCGTCGGTCGCGAAGTCGCGCTCGAAGTGCTGCATGTTCGCGACGTTGGCGCCGCGAAACGCGTAGATCGACTGGTCGTCGTCGCCGACGGCGAGCACCGCGGTCCGCGGCCCGGCGAGCGTGCGCAGCCACTTGTATTGCAACAGGTTCGTGTCCTGGAACTCGTCGACCAGCATGTGCGAAAAACGCCGGCGATAGTGCTCGCGCAGGCCCTCCTTGCGCGTCAACAACTCGTAGCTGCGCAAAAGCAGCTCGGCGAAGTCGACGACGCCTTCCCGCTGGCACATCGCTTCGTAGAGCGCGTAGTGCTCGACCTGGCGGCGCGTGAACTCGTCGCCCGCTTCGACGGCGTTCGGCCGCAGTCCTGCCTCCTTCGAGTCGGCGATGAAGTATTGCAGCTGCTTCGCGGGAAAGCGATCGTCGTCGATGTTGTGCGCCTTGTACAGACGCTTGATCAACGCGAGCTGATCCTGCGTGTCGAGGATCTGGAACAGCGCCGGCAGCTCGGCATCGCGGTGATGCGTGCGCAGCATGCGGTTGCAGAGCCCGTGAAACGTGCCGACCCACATGCCGCGCGTGTTGACCGGCGTCAACGCCGACAGACGCAACATCATCTCGCGCGCAGCCTTGTTCGTGAACGTGACCGCGAGGATCGTGAGCGGCGTCGCCTGGCCGGTGGCGAGAAGCCACGCGATCCTCGTCGTGAGGACGCGCGTCTTGCCGCTGCCTGCCCCGGCAAGGATCAACGACGAGGCATGCGGCAACGTCACTGCCGCAAGTTGCTCGGGATTCAGGTTCTCGAGAAGCGGGGAAGCCATGCAATAGCGTGCGTTGTTGCTGGCACGCTTGCAGCGTGCAACAGGGGGAATGCATGTCGATTATAAGACGGCGCCGCAGCCGAACGCGTCGACGCGAGCCGCTATAATCCGCCGCGCTCGCGCACCGTTGCTGCCCATTCACGAAACCCGTCACGACGACGATGCCCCGCAAGCCCGACGTGCCGCCGCCCGCCAATTCGGCGACGATGCGCGCGTTCGTGCATTGGATCCGCGCCGCGGCGCCCTATGTTCATGCATTCCGCGAGAAGACGTTCGTCATCGCGTTCGGCGGTGAGGTGGTGGCCGACGAGAGCTTTCTCAACGTCGTTCACGACTTGAACCTGCTGCACAGCCTGGCGATCCGGCTGGTCGTCGTGCACGGTTGCCGACCGCAGGTCGAAGCGATCCTGAAGGCCCAGGGATTCACCAGCCGTTATGCGCACGGCGTGCGCGTGACCGATGTCGATGCAATGGATTGCGTGCTCGAAGCCGCCGGACAAGTCCGCGCACGCATCGAGGCGATGCTCTCGCTCGGTCTCGCCAATTCGCCGATGGCCGGCGCGCGCAACCGCGTTTCGTCGGGGAATTACATCACGGCCAAGCCGATGGGCGTCGTCGACGGAATCGACATGTTGCACACCGGCGAGGTTCGGCGCGTCGATGCGGAAGCGATCGGCCAGCGTCTCGAGGATGGCGATCTCGTGCTCATCTCGCCGATCGGCTACTCGCCGACCGGCGAGATCTTCAACCTCACCGTCGAAGAGGTCGCGACGCAGGTCGCCGTGCGGCTCAACGCCGACAAGCTGATCTTCCTGATGGACGCGGACGGCGTGCGCAACGGCCGCCGCCAGCTCGTGACCGATCTCTCGACGAAGGACGCCGGTGAGCTTCTCACGAAAAAGGGCGAGAAGCTGTCGCCGGACGTGAAGCTTTACTTGCCGGCCGCGATCCGCGCATGCGACAACGGCGTGCGCCGCGCGCACCTGATCAGCCGCCATACCGACGGCGCTTTGCCGCTCGAATTGTTCACGCGCGACGGCATCGGCACGATGGTGTCCGCCACGGCGCTCGCCCATCTGCGCAATGCGACGATCGACGACGTCGGCGGCATCCTGTCGATCATCGAGCCGCTCGAGGAACAGGGCGTGCTCGTGCGCCGCTCGCGCGACCGGCTGGAGGCGGAGATCGAGCGCTTCGTCGTCGCGGAGTATGACAACCACATCATCGGCTGCGCGGCGCTGTACGCGTTTCCCGAAGAGGAGTTGGGCGAGCTCGCCGCGCTTGCCGTGCATCCCGACTTTCGCCGGGAAGGCTACGGGGAAGCGCTGATGCGCGAGATCGAGGCGCGCGCGCGAAGATTGAGGCTCAAGGCGTTGTTCGTGCTGACGACGCGGACGGCGCACTGGTTCCTCGAACGCGGGTTCCGCGTCGGATCGATCGCGAACCTGCCGAAGGAGAAGCAGGCGCTTTACAATTGGCAGCGCAAATCGCAGGTTTATGTGAAGCAGGCCTGACAGCCACCATGCCCCGCACCGTCCACTGCATCAAGCTCAACCGCGAAGCCGAAGGTCTCGACTTTCCGCCGTACCCGGGCGAGCTCGGCAAGCGCATCTACGAAAGCGTCAGCAAGGAGGCGTGGGCGCAGTGGCTGCGGCATCAGACGATGCTGCTCAACGAGAACCGGCTGTCACTGGCCGACGCGCGCGCGCGCAAGTGGCTTGCCGAGCAGATGGAGAAGCATTTCTTCGGCGGCGGCGCCGAGATGCCGTCGGGTTACGTGCCGCCGAAGTCCTGAGGCGCGCAGCGTGGACCCGAAGCCGATCTCGCGCTATCCGGTTCCGTCGTTCGAGTCGCTGCCGGCGGATATTCGCGCGCGATTCGTCGAAGTTCAAGAGAAGGCCGGGTTCGTTCCGAACGTGTTCCTCACGCTCGCGCACCGGCCCGACGAGTTCCGTGCGTTCTTTGCCTACCACGACGCGCTGATGCTCAAGGAGGGCGGCCTGACCAAGGCCGAGCGCGAGATGATTGTCGTCGCGACGTCGGGCGCCAACGATTGCCTCTATTGCATCGTCGCCCATGGCGCGATCCTGCGCGTCTACGCGAAGGATCCGCTCGTCGGGGACCAGGTGGCGGCGAACTATCGCAAGGCCGACATCACGCCGCGACAGAAGGCGATGCTGGCGTTCGCGTTGAAGGTGTCGCTGGCAAGCGCCGAAATCGGCGACGACGACTTCGCCGCGCTGCGGGCGCACGGTTTTTCCGACGAGGACATCTGGGACATCGGCGCGATCGCCGCGTTCTTCGCGCTCAGCAACCGCATGGCGAATCTGACGAGCATGCGGCCGAACGACGAGTTCTTCGTGCTCGGCCGCGTTCCCAGGGAGAAGAAGAGCTAATCGACCGCGTGGACGACGTTGCCGTCGACGAGCGTCCAGCGCACGCGACCGGCGAGCTCGTAGCCGGCGAATGGCGTGTTTTTCCCTTGACTCCTGAGCGCGTCGCGAGCCACGGTCCACGTGGCCTCAGGGTCGAAGATACAGACGTCCGCCGCAGCGTCGAGCGAGAGCGTGCCGGCTTCGATGCCGAGAATGTTTGCCGCAAGCGTCGTCACGCGCGCGAGTGCGTCCGAGAGCGACACACGCGATTCCGACGCCCACTTGAGCGTCAATGGAAGCAGAAGCTCGAGCGCCGTGACACCCGGCTCCGATTCGGCGAACGGCAGCTGCTTCGCGTCGTCGTCGACGGGCGCATGATCGGAACAAACGACGTCGATCGTCCCGTCGGCGAGAGCCGCGCGCAACGCGTCACGGTCACGTACGCTCCTGAATGGCGGCACGACGTGCGCTTGCGGATCAAACCAGCCGATGTCCACATCGCACAGATGCAGATGGTGCACGGCGACGTCGGCGGTGACCGGCAGGTGCTCGGCTTTGGCGGCGCGCAGCATCGCAACGCCCTCCGCCGACGACAGGCGACAAAGATGGACGCGTACGCCGGTCACGCGAACCAGCGCCAGGATCGTCGCGAGGGCAACCGTTTCGGCGATCGGCGAGACCGCCGCGAGTCCGAGCCGCGTCGCCACCTCGCCTTCGTGCGCGACGCCGCCGCGTGAAAGATGCGGATCCTGCGGACGCAGCCATACGCGATGACCGAAGGTCCGCGCGTATTGCATCGCCCGCATCAGCAGCTGCGTGTCGACGAGCGGATGATCGGCCTGCGAGAACGCCACGCATCCCGCCTCGGCGAGCTCGCCCATTTCGGTCAGCGTTTCGCCCAGCAGGCGCTCCGTCAGTGCGCCGATCGGATACACGTTTGCCTGGTGCAGCATGCGCGCGCGGTGCTTCAGCATCTCGACCAAGCCCGGCTCGTCGAGCGGCGGGTCCGTGTCCGGTGGACAGGCGAGGCTCGTCACGCCGCCCGCGATCGCCGCCTGCAGCTCCGATTCGAGCGTGGCCTTGTGCTCGAGTCCGGGCTCGCGCAGTCTCGCGGAAAGATCGACGAGTCCCGGCGCGACGACATGGCCGTCGGCGTTCAGCGTTTCCGCGTCGCGCCAGTTGCGCGGCGCGCGCAGGATCCCCACGATGCGGCCGTTATCGATGTAAAGCGACCCGCGCGCATCGATGCCGTTCGCCGGATCGACGATGCGGCCGTTGGTGATTTCGATGCGCATCGTCAGTTGCGCCGAGCCGCCCCAAGCAACCGACCGCGCCCCCTCGGGCGGCAGCCAGCATCGCGAGCGTGGGGGTGGTTCATCCTAGTTGGACGAAATGATGCTCATGACCGCCATGCGCACCGCTATGCCGAAAGTAACCTGTGGAAGGATGACGCTGCGCACGCCGTCAGCCACGGCCGAATCGATCTCCACACCCCGATTCATCGGCCCGGGATGCATGACGATCGCATCCGGCTTCGCGCGCGCGAGCTTTTCCGGTGTCAGCCCATAGTGCTTGAAATACTCGCCCGGCGATGGCAGCAACGCGCTCTTCATCCGCTCGCTCTGGAGCCGCAACATCACCACGACGTCGCAGCCGGCAAGGCCTTCGTTCATGTCGTGGTACGAACGCACGCCCAGCGACCGAACATGCGCGGGCAACAGCGTGTCGGGCGCGATCACGCGAACGTCCGACGTGCCGAGCGTCGTCAACCCATGGATCAGCGATCGCGCGACACGCGAGTGCAGCACATCGCCGACGATCGCGACGGCAAGATTCGTGAAATCACGCTTGTAGTGCCGGATCGTGTAGAGATCCAGCAAGCCTTGCGACGGATGCGCGTGGCGCCCGTCGCCGGCGTTGATCACATGAACGTGCTCGCGGCCCGTTGCGGTCAGATGCGCAGCAATCAGATGAGGAGCGCCCGACTGCGAGTGCCGGACAACGAACATGTCGGCGTTCATCGCGACCAGGTTGTCGACGGTGTCGAGCAGCGTTTCGCCCTTGGTTGTCGACGACGCACCGATGTTCAGATTGATGACATCCGCAGACAGGCGCTTTGCAGCGATCTCGAACGTCGTGCGTGTCCGCGTCGAGTTCTCGAAGAACAGGTTGAAGATCGTCTTGCCGCGCAGGAGCGGCACCTTCTTGACCTCCCGCTCGCCGATCGAGACGAACGGCTCGGCGGCATCGAGGATGTCGACGATGATCTCGGGTGCAAGACCCTCGAGTGTCAGAAGATGGGTGAGCTTGCCGTCGGCGTTGAGCTGGGGGTTGCGCGACTGCATCGACGTCATGTCAGTGGCGCCGGGCCGCCCCAAGCCACTGACTGCGCCCCTTCGGGGGCAGCGAGCGCAGCGGGCGTGGGGGCCGTTTCACGCCGGTTCGACACCGAGCGCGAAACGATCGTCGCCGCCTCGCGACAGCACGATCGAGAGATCCCGCGCGACGGCGACGCGCACGCCGGTGTACGTCGGTTCGATCGGCAGCTCACGGCCACCGCGATCGACGAGCACGGCAAGCTCGATCATCGAGGGTCGACCGAAGTCGAACAGCTCGTTGATCGCCGCCCGCACGCTTCGACCGGTGTAGAGCACATCGTCGACGAGAACGATCGTGGCGCTCTCGACCTCGAACGGCAGATCGGTCCGCCGCGTGTTGCGCTTCAATCCCGACCGTTTGAAGTCGTCGCGATAGAAACCGACGTCGATGAAACCCACCGGATGATGGCCTGGCACGAGCGTTGCCAACCGCTCGGCAATCCACGCGCCACCGGAATAGATGCCGACGAAGGCTGCGTCGTACGCAACGGCTCCTTGCATCCGCTCGGCGAGCGCAGCGAGCGCTTCCTCGGCGTCCGGGATCTGTCGTCCCAATGGCGTTGCTTCACGCGCGCTCATCGAACCAGTCCTGCAGAATGATCTGCGCCGCGACCTGATCGCGAAGCGCGCGATGACGACGATCGCCGCGGCCTTCGGCTTCGAGCGCGGACTGCGCAGCCTGCGTCGTATAGCGCTCGTCGACTTCGACGACCGGCAAGGCAAATCGCCCACGCAGCCGTCGCGCGAAGCGCTGGGCTTCGCGCGTCATCTGATGTTCGGTGCCGTCGGCATGCAGCGGTACGCCGACGACCAGTCGCGTTGGCCGCCACTCATCGATGAGCTTCGCAATCGCTGCAAGCCGCGCCGCGTTTCCCTCTTCCTCGATCGTCGCAAGCGGATGCGCGACACGAACGAGCGTGTTGCCGATGGCGACGCCGATGCGGCGCCTGCCGAAATCAAAAGAGAGAACGCTTCCCTCGGATATCGTGTTCGCCGATGCATCGGAACTGCCACGAGGGCCGGCGGCGTCGACCGCGTGCCCAAGCTCCGTCATGCGTGGCCGACGCCCTCGGAGAGCTGCGAGAAGTCGATGCCGAGAAGCCGCATCGCGGCCGGCAGGCGGTCCTGCGCCTTGTGCTCGAACAGGACGCCGGCGTCCGCCTCGACGGTGAGCCATGCGTTCGCCTTCAGCTCGTGCTCGAGCTGTCCTGCCGACCAGCCGGCATAACCGAGCGATACGAGCACGTTGTCCGGCCCTTCACCGCGACCGACGGCCTCGAGAATGTCCTTCGACGTGGTGAGCCCGAGCTCGTCGTTGATCGCAAGCGTCGATTGCCAGTTGCCGAGCGGTCGATGCAGGACGAAACCGCGATCGACTTGCACCGGGCCGCCGAACAAGACCGGCGTTTGGGCAAGCGGCGTGGCCGGCTTTGGCAGCTCGATCTGCTCGAACAATGACGAGAGCGTCATCTCGATCGGCCGGTTGACGACGAGGCCGAGCGCGCCGTCCGGATTGTGCTCGCAGACGTAAGTCAGCGTGTTGGCAAAGTTCGGATCGGCCATGGCGGGCATGGCGATCAGAAAGTGATGGGTGAGATTGACGGTGGCACCCATTGGGTCGTGCGCATTGTAATCCGGTGAACGGTCACGGCAGAATCGAACTAAACCAGCGAGCCCGGACTTCGAGATGCATGAGACCGAGAAGATGACGTCGGCGTTCACTCTTGCTTTGACGAGGATCGTTTGCTGCGCCCTGGCGTTCTCCGTCGCGTCGTCCGCGTGGGCGAAGCTTGTCGTCATGCACGGCTACGCCGACGTGACGAGCGCGCTGGTCTGGATCCAGGCCGACACGCCCGGTCCGATCCGCGTCAGTTGGCGCGCGGCGGGCGCCGCGAACGAGCAATCGACGACGCTCGACGCTCGTGCAGCCGACGAGATGATCGTCGTCGCGCGACTGACCGGACTTGCACCCGGATCACGCGCGAGCTACCGAATCGAGGGTGACAACGACCGACGCGAAGGCTTCGTGCAGACGCAGCCGGCCTGGAGCGGCGTCAAGAATGCGCCGGACATCACGATCGCGATCGGCTCGTGCTTCTTCCTCGCCGACAGCGAGCCGGTGTTCGCCGGTCGCAGCGATTATGGAAGCGGCTTCGAGATCTTCGACGCGATCGCCGCGAAGAAACCCGACCTGATGGTCTGGCTGGGCGACAACCTGTACTTCCAGCGCCCGGACTTTCTCGATCCGGCGTCGATGGCGATGCGCCACCGGCGGCAACGCGCGTTCGAGCCGTTGTCGCGCCTGTTGACTGCGACGTCGCACATCGCGATCTGGGACGATCACGACTACGGCTGGAACAACGCGGACGGGGCTTACCCGCTCAAGGGCGATGCGCTGCGATTGTTCAAGGCGTATTGGGCAAATCCGAGCTTCGGATTGCCGGAGACACCGGGCGTCTTCGGCTTTGCGGTGTACGGCGACGTCGATCTGTTACTGACCGACGGCCGGTACTACCGCAGCAACGCGCGTCTACCCGATTCGCCGACGAAGACGATGTTCGGCGCGGCGCAGCTCGAATGGATCAAGAGCATGCTGCTGCAATCGCGCGCGCCCGTGAAGCTCTTCGTCAGCGGCAGCCAGATCTGGAACGCCGCTTCGCGCTTCGACGGGCTGTACGAGTTTCCGACCGAGCAGAAAGCGCTCGCCGACTTTCTGCTCACACAGCGCATCGACGGGCTGCTGTTCGTGACCGGCGATCGGCACTTCGGCGAGTTGTTGCGCATCCAGCGGCCGGGTGCGTATCCGTTCTACGAGTTCACGTCGAGCCCGCTCACATCGAGGCCTTGGGAAGAGCCTGAAGCGAACGAGCGCAACAATCCGCAGGTCGTTCCTGGAACGCTCGTCGGCAAACGCCAGTTCGGATTGATCCGCGTCGCCGGGCCGGGGAACGACCGGCGCATCGCGCTCGAGACCTACGATCAAAAAGGCGAGCTGCTGTGGCGACAGGAGCTTCGCGCGAGCGCGTTGCGCTTTCCACGCAGACCGGCTTCCGAATGAGCCGTCGCGGCGATCAGCCGTCGAGATCGCGGATCTTGCAGCCGTTGAGCTCGGCGAGAATGCCAGGCAGCACCGGCATGAAGCGCTCGCCGTGCCCTTGCAGATTCGCGAGCTGGTAGGTTTGATTCACCGCTTGTGCGATGAATGCCGTTGCCGGCGCATTCTCGGCCAGCTTCGTGTAGAAGCGCATGTCCTTGCCCGCGATGCGCAATGGTCCCCTCAAGTGGCTCGCGTCGCCTTCGAGCACCCACGGCATCACCATCTGGAACATCCTGCTGTTCGCGCCGCCCGCCGATACCACGTCGTAGAGCTTGCGCAGGTCGACGCCGAGCTTGGCGCCCGTGGCGACCGCCTCCGCGATAACTGCACACGTGCCGATCGAGATGAAATTGTTGATCAGCTTGAGCGTGTGACCGGCACCGAGTTCACCGGCTTCGATGATCGTGTCGGCGTAGCACTCGATGATCGGTCGCACCGCGCGCACGGTCTCCGGTACGCCGCCGACGAACGTGCTGAGTTTTCCCTCCGCCGCTTCCTTCGGCGTCCTGCCCACGGGCGCGTCGACCATCCGGATGCCGCGCTGTGCCAGGTCCGCGCCGATCCGTTGCGTGACCTCGGGATCGGACGTCGTGGAATCGACGAGGATCAGCCCCGGAGCCGCGCCGGCGACCACGCCGTGCTCGCCGTAGATCGTGGCTTCGACCTCTACCGAGGATGGCAAGCACAGGAAGACGACCTCGGAGGCTCGCGCGACGTCCGCCGGCGTGCTCGCTTCCCGGGCGCCGCGCGCGAGAAGATCATCGACCGGCGCGCGGTTGCGGTGGCCGGTGATCGTCAACGGGTAGCCGTGGCTCAGAATGTTCTTCGCTGCGCCGTGCCCCATCAGCCCGACGCCGATGTAACCGATACGTTGCTTGGTCATGCGGTCCTCCGTTTCGCTTCCACGATCGTCCTCGCGATCGCGCGCTCGATCGTCATTACGAATGCAGCACCGCGCGGATGAAGCTTTCGAGCTCCCGCGTTTTCGGCGCCGCGAACAGATCGCGCGGCGGCCCTTTTTCCCATACGCGGCCCTGGTGCATGAACACCAGCGTGTCGGCAGTTTGACGGGCAAAGCCCATCTCATGCGTGACCAGCACCATGGTCATTCCCGATTTCGCCAGACGTTCCAGTGCCTTGACGACTTCGCCGACGAGTTCCGGGTCGAGCGCGGACGTGATCTCGTCGAACAACATCAACCTCGGCCGCATCGCCAGCGCCCGCGCGATCGCGACCCGCTGCTGCTGTCCTCCCGACAACTGCGCCGGAAACGCGTGCAGCTTGTCTTCGAGATCCACCTGCCTCAGCACGTCGAGCGCGATTGCCTTGGCCTCAACCAGCGGCAGCTTGTTGGTGATCGTCGGCCCGAGCGTGATGTTGCGCTCGACCGAGTGGTGCGGAAACAGGTTGAGGCTCTGGAAAACGATCCCGATCTGGCGCCGCAGCTCGCGCAACGCCGCACCCGCTGTCGGCAACGGGTTGCCGTCGAATACGATCGAACCTTCGTCGATCGTCTCGAGACCGTTGATGCAGCGGAGAAGCGTCGTCTTGCCCGACCCTGATCGACCGATGATTGCAACGACCTCGCCTGCCTCGACATCGAGCGAGACATCGTCGAGAACGAGATTGCTGCCGTAGCGCTTACGGATGTTGCTTAAGGCCAAGAGCGGCATCGATCCTCCTTTCGAGCCGCAGCGCGACCAGCGATATCGGCCAGCACAAGACGAAGTAGAGCATCGCGACGAGCGGATAGACGGTCATCGGCTGGAACGTCACGTTGACGATCAGCTGTCCGGCGCGCGTCAACTCGATGAAGCCGATGATCGACGCGATCGACGTGCCCTTGATCAATTGCACCAGAAAGCCCACGGTCGGTGGAATCGCGATGCGAAACGCCTGCGGCAGGATGACGTGTCGCAGCCGCGCCGCCGGCGACAGCGGAATCGCCGCCGCCGCCTCCCATTGCTGCCGCGGGATCGCCTGGATCGCGCCGCGCCAGATCTCGCCCAGGAACGCGGCCGCGTACATCGTGAAGACCAGCGTGACTGCCGGCCAGGGGTCGATGCGGATGCCGGTCAGAACCGCCAGGCCGTAGTACGCGAGGAAGAGCTGCATCAGGACGGGCGTGCCCTGGATGACGCCGATGTACGCAGCCGCGAGCCAGCGCAGCGTCGCATGGGACGATGTGCGCGCGACGGCGAGCACGACGCCGCCGACGGCGCCGCCAGCGAAGGCGATCAGCGATAACACCACCGTCCAGCGAAGCGCACCCAGCAGGAACACGAACTCGGGCCACTCGAAGTCGCGGCTCATCTAAGACCAGGCTTGCTCGGCCGGGCGTCCGCGCTCGAACATCGCCCAGTAGATGGCGTGCAACAACAGACGTGTACCGAGCGCCATCGAGAGGTACATCGCCGTTGCAACGAAGTAGAACTCGAATGCGCGGAACGTCGTCGATTGCAATGTATTCGTGACGGCGGTCAGCTCTTCGGCGGAGATCGCCGACACGATGGACGAGCCGAGCATCAACAGCACGAACTGGCTCGCCAGCGCCGGATACGCGGTGCGCAGCGCCGGAAAGACGATGATCTGGCGATAGATCTGCACCCGCGTGAACCCCAACGACTGCCCGGCCTCGATCTGGCTGCGCGGCACCGCCTCGATACCCGAGCGGATGATCTCGGTCGCGTAGCCGGAGAAGTTGAGGCTCATGCCGATCAGCGCTGCCGTGGTCGCGTCGAAGCGAATGCCGAGCGCAGGCAACGAGAAGTAGATGATGAAGAGCTGGACCAGGAACGGCGTGTTGCGGATGAACTCGACATAGCCACTGACGGCGGCGCGCACCGGCCTTGGTCCCGACGTCCGCAGGAACGCGAGAGCCACAGCGAGCAAGAAGCCCAGTGCGAACGCACCCAGCGAGAGCCGGAGCGTGAGCCAGGCGCCCTCCAGCAACCGTGGAAGATGGTCCCAGACGATTCCGAACTGGAAGACGTACTTCACCGTAGCAGCGCCGCCGTGAAACGCATTCGCGCGGCCGGAAGACGGCGGGCCGTCAACGTGGCGTCATCGCGTGGACGAGCGAGCGACCGCCGAGGGACGAACATCGGCGGCCGCCGGCCAACGGCACGAGCGATCACATCGCGGGCAGGTCGACTAATGCCAACTCTGTGTGCTTCTTGTAGATGTTCGCCAGAACGCCGTTCTGCTTGTTGAGGAAGACCCAGGTCCTCAGAAACTGCAGCAGATCGTGGTCGCCCGGACGCACGGCCGCCGCATAGTAAGCGGTGCGAACCGTGAACTTGTTCTCGATCGATGCCCTCGGATTGCGGTCGCTGGCGGACTTCGCCGCGAACGCGGACATGCCGGCCGCGTCGACCTGGCCCGAGATCATCGCCTGCAGCGTCGCGGCCATGTCGTCGAAATAGACGAGCTGCGTGCCCTGTGGCGCGAGCGGCGGAACGCTCGCTTCCTCGAGCGTCGCACGCGTCAGGCCGATCTTCTTGCCCGCCATGTCCGTGGCGCTGCGGATCGACGTCTTCTGCGGGCCTGCGATGACGATCGACAGCGCGCCGTGCGGCGGCGCGAACATGACGACCTTCGCGCGGTCGAACGTCAACGACAGCGACGAGATCGCGACATCCGCGCGGCCCGCCAGCAGCGCGGGGATGCGTTGCGGCCCCGTGACCTGCACGAGCTCCAGTTCGACGCCGAGATCCTTCGCGAGCTGCCGCGCTGTTTCGATCTCCGAACCGTCGGGCTGGTTGTTGCGATCGAGGATTCCGAACGGCGGTGACGTGACTTCGGCCGTCACCCGGATCTTCTTTTCCTTGATGATCCTGTCCAGCACGCCACCCGCGGGCGTCGACCCCGGTGCCGGCGCCTGCGCGAGTGCCTGGCCCGATTGCGTCATCGCGGACAGCGTGGCAATCCCTGCCGCGCCCGTGAACGCGGCGCCGACCAACATTTCCCTGCGCTTCATCGTCGTTCCTCCGTTGCGTCGTTCGGTTCGCCGATCCGATTGCATGGTGTGGCCGGCGTATGCCCAGTCACCCCTCCCTTCGCGCGCGCGCAAATGCATGCGCGAGCGCATCTCTCAACACGGCGACCTCATGGCCGATGCAAATGCATCGGAAGCCGCGCGCCTGCGCTATACGGGCCTCTTCGCCTCCCGGCACCAGCCATCCCAGCGGCTTCTTTGCCGCCGTTGCGGCAGCGATCAACCGCTGCTCGGCGCCACGATAGCGCGGATCGTCGAAAGTCTCCACGCAGCCAAGGCTGTCGGAGAGGTCGTAATGACCAAGCCAGCCGAGGTCGAGGCCGGGTACCGACAGGATCGACTCGGCATTCTCGACGCCGCGCGCCGATTCGATCAGCGCGATCGTGAGAATCGCATCGTTGGCCGCCTGCATTTTCGGCCGCGCAGCGCCGGCGGTGTAGCTGTCGTGCGCGACACCGAACCCGAGTCCACGCCGGCCCTCGGGCCGGTATCGGCACGCACCCACGAGCAGTTCGGCCTGTTCACGCGTCTCGATCATCGGCGCCATGATGCCGAGCGCACCCGCGTCGAGGACCGGCGCGATCTGTTCATAAGCGCACGCGCGCACGCGAACCATCGGCACGATACCCGCGCCATGGGCGTACGCGATCTGCGCCTTGACCGTCTCGAGTGAAGCGCCGCTATGCTCCATGTCGAGCAGCACGAAATCCGCGCCGGCGGCGGCAAGCAACGGCGATAGTCCCGGCGTGAAGAATTCGAAGGCCATCACACCGAATGCGTTGCCGCCGGCCCGCAAACGCTCGCGTACCGGGTTGCTGCGCATGCCTGGCGCAGCGCTGATGTGCGCATGAGTCGTCATGAAGCGAACCCCGGCGGTAACGTGACGGCGAGCGTGCGCGCGGTGTCAGCGATCTGGCGTCGGGTCACGGTGTCGAGTGCAATCCCGGCGACCTCGAGCTGCGCGCGTGTCCGTCGCTCGATGTCACCGGGCAGCAGCACTTCGCCGCCGGCCGCTGCGGGCGGCGATGCCTTGACCCACGCGGCCATGCGCGCAATCTCGGCGGAGAACGATTCTTCGCCGGAAAAGGCTGCGGGGTCGAAGAGCACCGACGTCATGTTGTTGCCGAGACGCCCTGCCGTTGCGTTGCCGGGATGCGTCGTCTGCCCGCCCGACAAGGCACCGGCGAGAACCTCGCAGAAGATCGACAGCCCATATCCCTTGTGTCCGCCGACGGGCAGCAACGCGCCGGCCGGTGGACCGTAGAACCTGGCCGGATCGCGATTCGGCTGGCCCGCGGCATCGATCGTGCATCCCTCCGGCAACGGTTCACCGCGGTTCCTGGCGACCTGTATCTTGCCTTCGGCGATCGCCGAGGTCGAGATGTCGAGAATCAGCGGCACACCGCCGGGCCCCGGCGCGCCCGCGGCGATCGGATTCGCCGACAGCCGCCGGTCGGTACCACCGAAAGGCGCGACCAGAAGGCCGAAGCCCGAGGTGTTGACGAAGTGGATCGACGCGAAGCCGGCATGCGCGACCTGTTCGGCCCAAGCGCCGATGCGGCCAAGATGGCCGGCATTGCGGATCGCGATGACGCAAACGCCCGATCGGCGTGTCTTCGCGATCGCAAGATCCATCGCCTCGCGGGCAATGACCTGGCCGTAGCCGAACTGTCCGTCGACGACCGCATGGACCGGCGTTTCACGGACGACGGCAGAATGCCGATTGTCGAGGACCATTCCGTTCGCGTGCCATTCGACGTACTTCGCGACGCGAACGACGCCATGCGAGTCGTGCCCGGCGAGATCGGCATCGACCAGATGATCCGAAACGATGTGCGCCTCCGCGTCCGACGATCGCGCCGCGCGGAACACCGACGCCACCAGCTCGCGCAGTTCGGCCGCGGGAATCCGATACTGCGACGCGTCACTCATGGGCCGCGACGCAACTTCAATCCTCCTCGTGCTTCCTTCTCTTCGCGAAATCCGCCACCAGCTGCGCCTGCAGATTCGGCGGCGCCGCTTCGTAATGCGACAGCGCCATCGTGAACGCGCCGTGTCCGCCGGTGACCGATTTCAATCGCGCCGCATAACCGTCGAGCTCGACCAACGGCGCGAGTCCCGACACCGCGAGCGCACCTGCACCCATCCCATTCGTGCCGGTGACCTGCCCGCGACGCGACGACAAATCGCCGGTGATGTCGCCGGTGTTGGTTTCCGGGCACACGATCTCGACTGAAACGATGGGCTCGAGCACCACAGGCTTCGCCTTGCCGATGGCATCGATGAACGCCTTGCGGCCGGCGGTGACGAACGCGACTTCCTTGCTGTCGACCGGGTGATGCTTGCCGTCGAACACGGTGACGCGGATGTCCTGCAACGGGAACCCCGCGATCGCTCCGTGCTCGAGCACCTGCTCGACGCCCTTGCGCACGGCGGGCATGAACTGATGCGGGATCACGCCGCCCTTGGTGGCATCGACGAAGTCGAAGCCCGTTCCGCGCGGCATCGGCTCCACGCGCAAGCTGACCTCGCCGAACTGACCTGCGCCGCCCGTCTGCTTCTTGTGCCGATGCGTCGCTTCGCCGTTGCCTGCGATCGTCTCGCGATAGGGGATGCGCGGCGGCCGCGTATCGATCTCGAGCTTGTACTGCGACGCCATGCGTTCGAGCACCGAGCGCAAGTGCAGATCGCCGAGCGCGCGCAGCACGGTTTCGTTGTAGTGCGGATCCTGCTCGACGAAGAGCGTGGGATCCTCCGCGACCATCTTGTGCAGCACGTCGGAGATGCGCTGCTCGTCGCCACGCTTTTTCGGCGTGATCGCGACGCCATGCATCGGCCGCGGAAACTCGAGCGGCTGCATGTGGATGTTGTCCTCGTCGTGCGAATCATGCAGGACCGCGTCGAACTCGATGTCGTCGATCTTCGCGACGGCCGCGATGTCGCCGGGCACCGCCCGATCCACTTCGACATTCTTCGCGCCCTGCAGCAGGAACAGATGCCCGACCTTGAATCCCTTGCGGTTGTCGCCGATATAAAGCTGCGTGTCGCGCGTGACCGTTCCCTGGTGCACGCGAAAGATGCCGAGCTTGCCGACGAACGGGTCGAGGACGACCTTGAACACGTGCGCGAGGACGTGCTTCCTCGGATCGGGCTGCGAACGAAACGACTGCGCCGTATCGCCTTCGCCTTTGTGGAACAGCGGCGGGTTTCCTTCGGCGGGATTTGGCGCAAGCTTGACCAGCACATCCAGGAGCTCGTCCAAACCGGCGCCGGTGCGCGCGGAAACGAAGCAGACGGGAACCAAATGCCCTTCGCGCAGCGCCTTCTCGAACGGCGCGTGCAAGTCATCGGGCGTGATCTCCTCGCCCTGCTCCAGATACTTCGCCATCAAATCTTCGTCGACTTCGACGACCTGGTCGACCAGCGCCTGATGCGCACTCGCGACTGACGAGAAGTCACTCTCGCCGGCAGGATTGAAGAAGCAGTCGACGACTTTCGACCCGCCGGCCGCGGGCAAATTGATCGGCAGGCACTCGCGACCGAATGCTTCCTGCACTGCTGTCAACACGCCTTCCGGATCCGCGTTCTCCGCATCGATCTTGTTGATGATGACGAGTCGGCACAACCGGCGCTTGCCTGCCCACTCCATCATCCGCGACGTGATCATCTCGATGCCGGACTGCGCGTTCACGACGATCGCGGCGGTTTCGACCGCATCGAGTGCGCCGATCGATTGGCCGATGAAGTCCGGAAAGCCGGGCGTGTCGATCAGGTGGATGCGCGCTTGCGGTGTATCCAGATGGAGCACCGACGATCGCAGCGAGTGCTTCCAGCTCTTCTCGAGCGGATCGAAGTCGCTGGTCGACGTTCCGCGCTCGACGCTTCCTGCTGCACCGATCGAGCCGCTGCGCGCGAGCAGCGCTTCGGCAAGGGTGGTCTTGCCGGAAGCGCCGTGACCTACCAGCGCTACAGTACGAAGTTGGTCCGTGGTGTAGGCCATAAGGGTTCCTCCGTTTAATGGATCCGACTAATGGGTCGTCGGCGTGGTTCGGCCCGGCACGCGGTCAACCAGACACTGAGCGAAAGGGCGTGCTTTGCGGCATCATACCGTCGCGGCGTCGGTCGCTCGCACGGACACTCGAAGGCGTCCTGGCGCGCTCCACAGAGTCCGATGATCGTCCGAGAATGGTTGCGGACGGCACCGAACAACGCCGCGACGACAATCGACCGTCAGGGAGGAACGATGAACAAGAACGTCTGGATCGGAACGACTGCGTGCCTGCTGCTCGCCTCTTGCGCTCAACCGGTCGTGATCGTCGGCGAGGGGTTGGAAACTCGTGGGGTAGCCCTTGCGAGGCGCGGGGAAGTGGTCGTGACCGTGTTGAACTCCGGTGGAGAGCCCTACATCCAGATCAACCAAGACCCGGTTCCCGCCAACGATGACGGGCCGCAGAAGAAAAAAGTGAAATGGGACCTCGTGACGCAGAACTACCGATTCAGGGATGGCGGCGGGATCGTGATCTGCCCAACGTCCCCCGTGCACAAACGCTGTGACACCGCGCCAGTGAACCTCCGTTGTGACAATGAAGCGAGAAAGGTCACGTGCCGTTGGGATAAACCGCAATCGGGTACGCGCTACAACTACACGATCCGGGTGGACGGCGTTAAGGACTACGACCCCTCGATCATGAACTGACCCGCGATGGCGTGACGCCGCTTACCGGCGGGTGAGCGGCGGCTGCAACCAGCGCTCGACGTCGGCGATCGCGACGTCGTACGGCAATGCCTTTCCGGTTA
>DATLNR010000142.1:0-2605 GCA_035536655.1 Casimicrobiaceae bacterium | reverse complement strand
CTCATGGAACGGCGCGAGTGCCGAGGCGAGAGGTTGCGTGAGAAGCGCGATGACGCGATCACCGTCCGTGCTTCGCGACGACAGCGAGCGTGCAACATCGGCTCCACCGAGGATGACGTTGCCGTCGCCATCGGGCATCGTCCATTCCGGGCTCGCGGCGTCGGCGACCGCGCGTCACGTCGTGCGCCCTGCAGCGTGCTCGCGTCAGCGTCCACGGTCCCTGGTCGGGACGCGCAAAGAGCGACACGTGCAGTTGCGTGAGCCCGCGCATTTCGGTGGCCACCGCGTCGTCGATGTTTTTCGCGAGATCACCCAGGCGATCGGCAACGGCGCTTTCACCTGCACGATGGCGATCTGATGCAAGTGCCCGCGCAGAACGACCATCACGGCCGCCTGCTCGAACTTGCGCGCTACGTCGATCAGCGCAGCGTGGGGGAGCCGCGTGCCGACAAAGTGCCGCCGCGTATCGGCGATCACGCGCTCATCCAGACCGACGACCATCATCAGGTCGGCGTCGATGCGTTTGCCATGATTGACGAGCGCTGACGTCACCGTTTCACGCTCGAGCGTCGCGATCGCATCGCGAAGCCCATAGTCGGCGGTCACGACGCGCGCATCCTGCACGAGCCGTCGTGTGTTGTCTTCGAGCAGACGATCGAACAAGCGCGCGCCGGCAACGAGATCTTCGCCGATCTGCCGCCGCGCCTCGGTGGCGCGTATCGAGTTGACCCGCGCGAACACCCGATCTGCGCGCGATGACGACGATCAGGAACGACGCGAGGAAGCGTGTCTGGAAGCGCGCTTGGCGGATAAACGCGACGGAGAGAGCCATGCTTGCCGTTTCAGGCTGTCAACGACAGCGTGCAGGTGTTCGCGCAGAACGACTGCCGCGTTACGCAAGCTCGCCACGCGTCGACGGACGCAGCGTTGCTGCGACGGGCGTATGTGTCGTCGGAAGCGGTCATGGCTGCGATCAATGGGAAAAGGCGGCGACTCCGAAACATCGCCAAGGTCGATCAACGACTTACGGGACGTACGGCACGCTGAAGCAAGCGCTTGGCGCGAGGGCAAGAGAATCGCCGGCAAGCGCCCTCGGCAACGAGCGACTTCCCTGCGGGCTGGTACCAATCGTGCTCAACTGCAACGGCTGACCCGTCACGGTTTCCGATGACGGGGCGTAGCGCCCCTTGAAACGGAGACGGCGATGCCGGGTTACCGTGTGGTTGCGGTCCTCGTCTGTGCGGCACTCGCAATGAACGCGGCACGATCCGAAGGCGCCGAGATTCGTGCGCGCATCACCGATCAGCATGGCAAGCCGATCGCCGATGCAGTGGTCGTCGCTGTGGTGGTTGGACAGCCGGAGAAGGCGCCAATGAAGCGAACGTCGGAGGCGATCTTCCAGGTCGACAAGGAGTTCGTGCCGGTGGTGTCGGTGATCCGCATCGGAACGGCGATCTCGTTTCCGAACAACGATACCGTGCGCCATCACGTGTACTCGTTCTCGCCGGCAAAGAAGTTCGAGCTGCCGCTCTACCAAGGCATGCCGGCCGAACCGGTGGTGTTCGACAAGCCGGGCGTGATCGTGCTCGGCTGCAACATTCATGAATGGATGGTTGCTTACATCTATGTTTCCGAGTCGCCCTACTTCGCCAAGACGGGAAGCGACGGCAAGGCGACGATCGCCGATCTGCCGCGGCGCAACTACGTGCTGCGGGCGTGGCATCCGCAGCTCGACGGGAGCGTAGAGCAAACGCGAAAGACGATCGACATGTCGAACCTCGGTCGCATCGAGGCGACGTGGGCGTTGAAACTCAGGCCCGACGTGCGTAGCCAGCAGTCGGCGCGCTCCAGGTCGTCATACAGCTACTGATCGCGCAGCGACGGCCGGTGTCGACGGCCGTCGTGTAGCATCGGCCCAGTGATGAAAACGGTACTCGTCACCGGGGGCGCAGGCTACATCGGCTCGCACATCGTCGCAGCGCTCGCGCAAGCCGGCTCGACGCCGATCGTGCTCGACAGCTTCGTCGCGAGCTCCCCGCGCGTGATCGATCGACTTTCGCGGCTTGTCGGATCGACGGTCGAGTGCATTCGTGCCGACGTTCGCGATCGCGTTGCGTTGCGCAGCGTGTTCGCGAAACACCCGATTGGCGCGGTCGTGCACTGCGCGGGACTGAAGGCGGTCGGCGAGTCCGGCGAGCGGCCGCTCGCGTACTGGGATGCGAACGTCGGCGGTGCGATCGCGCTGATCGAAGTGATGGGAGAAGCCGGTGTTGCGGCGCTCGTGTTCAGTTCGTCAGCGACGGTCTACGGCCAACCCGATTCGCTGCCGGTCGCCGAGGATGCCGACTTGCGGCCGCAAAGCGTCTACGGACGGACAAAGCTCGTCGTCGAGGATTTCCTGCGTGACGTGGCGGCTGCGAACGCGAACTGGCGTATCGCGCTCTTGCGCTACTTCAATCCGGCCGGCGCGCATGTCTCCGCGACGATCGGCGAAGCGCCGATCGGCCGGCCGAACAACCTGGTGCCGTTCCTGTGCCGGACCGCCGCCGGCGAGTTCGCTGCCGTCGAGATCTTCGGCCGCGATTGGCCGACGCCGGATGGTACC
>DATLNR010000141.1:0-16073 GCA_035536655.1 Casimicrobiaceae bacterium | reverse complement strand
GCTGGCCTCCTTGCACCACCGTGGCGTGCGCTGATTTGCGAGTCGGCCATCTCGTGTCGACTCGCGACGCCGCGATCCCCACGCACACAACGCGTGGGGCCCCTCGCCGGCTGCTCGCGCCACGCCCTGCGCACTGACATGTCGCATTCGCACACGCACGATCACCACGCGCGTGCGCACGCGGGCGACTCCTCGGCGACGCTTCGCGCGCTGAAGACCGGCCTTGCGCTGACCGCGGGCTTCGCGCTGGTCGAGGCGATCGGAGGCGTGCTGGCGGGCTCGCTCGCGCTCGTCGCCGATGCGGGTCACATGGCGACCGATGCCGCGTCGTTCGTCGTCGCGCTGATCGCGCTTCATGTTGCGCGCCGACCGCCGTCGACGCGTGCGTCGTACGGTTACGCGCGGGCGGAGGCGCTCGCCGCGTTCATCAACGCGCTGGCGATGCTCGCGTTGGTCGTATGGATTGCCGTCGAGGCGGTGGCTCGGCTGCTGGCACCGCAGCCGGTCGCCGGCGGCTGGGTGATGATCGTCGCCGGCGCGGGTCTGGTGGTGAACGTCGTCGTCGCAGCGCGACTCATGCGCGCGCGACACAACTTGAACGCGCGCGGCGCGCTGTTGCACGTCTTCGGCGACTTGCTCGGATCGGTTGCGGCGCTTATCGCCGGCGCCGTGATCGTGTTCACCGGCTGGACGCCGATCGACCCGCTGCTCTCGGTCATCGTCGCCCTCTTGATACTGCGAGCGACGCTTGCATTGTTGCGCGAATCCAGCGGCGTGCTGATGGAGCGCGTGCCCGCGCATCTTTCATACGAGGCGATCGGCACCGCACTCGCCACGCTTCCCGGCGTCGAAGGCGTCCACGATCTTCACGTCTGGCAAATGACGACGGAGCGCAATGCGCTTTCCGCGCACGTCGACTTGACGGATGGCGACCGCTGGCTCGAAACGCTGGCGGCGGCGCGGCGCATGCTCGCAGCCGAATTCGGCATCGATCACGTTACGCTTCAGCCGTCGTGGCCGGCGCGTTCACCGGAAGGACGCGTCATTCCGGTTCATCCGGCGCGAAACATTCACTCATAGCCAGCCGGCTTTGCGGAAGCGGAAGAACAGGACAGTATCAATCACTATCATCATTGCCAGCGCCAGCGGATAGCCGAGTAGCCAGTTCAATTCCGGCATGTGGTCGAAGTTCATGCCGTAGATGCCGGCGATCAGCGTCGGCACGGTGATCAATGCGCCGTACGCGGCGAGGCGCTTGGTCACCTGGCTGTCGGCAAGACTGATGAGCGTGAGCGAGACCGAGATCCCGGTCTGCAGCATTTCACGCTGGCTCTCGATGGCCGCGCTGATGCGCATCAGATGATCGTAGACGTCGCGGAAGTATTCCTGCGCGCCCAGGCATACCGGCGGAACGCGGCCGCCGAAGAGCTTGCCCACCGCTTCCATCAGCGGCGCGACGGCGTGCTTCAGCACCATCAGCCGGTACTTGAGGTCGTAGAACGCCTCGATGTTCGATCGGCTCGGCGCCTCGCGAAAGATCTGCGTCTCGAGTTTCTCGAGCTCGCTGTCGAGCTTGTCGAGCGCCGGAAAGTAGCGGTCGACGACCGTGTCCATGATCGCGTAAAACACGAAACCCGAGCCGTGGGCGAGGTTCTCCGGCTCCTGTTCGGCGCGCGCGCGGACGTCGGCGAAGCCGTGCAGCGTCTTGCGCCGCACCGAGAGAATGTAGTTGCGGCCGACGAAGAGGTGCACCTCGCCCAGTAGAAAATCGCCGTCGGGTTGCGCAGGGTCGACGTCGACCGTTTGCAAAACCGCGAAGAGGCCCGGCCCGTACTCCTCGATCTTCGGCCGCTGATGTCCCTTGCGCGCGTCCTCGACAGCGAGCTCGTGCAGCCCGAACTCCTCGGCCATGTTCGCGATCTCCGCGTCGTCCGGCTCGAACAACGCGACCCAGACGAAGCAATCCGGACGGCTCACGTAGTCGGAGATCTCCTCGACCGTGATGTCGGCGAGCTTGCGGCCGTTCTGATAGGCGACGCAGTTGATCAGCATCGAAAGCGGGGCGAGAGGCGACGAGCGCCGTGGCAGGCGCGGATAATAGCTCGTCGCGCGCGACGGGTACTTGAAATTGACGGTGCGGCCCCGACCTGAGCGACGGTTTTCATCCTTCCTTCCGCCATGACCGAAACCACGACCGACGCGAGCCGGCAGACGCTCGGCTTCCAGACCGAGGTGCGGCAGCTCCTGCACCTGATGATCCACTCGCTGTACAGCCACCGGGAGATCTTCCTCCGCGAGCTGATCAGCAACGCATCGGACGCCTGTGACCGCCTCCGCTTCGTTGCGCTCGACGCGCCGGAGCTGTACGGCGACGACAGCGAGCTCGCGATCCGCGTCGACTGGGACGCCGGGGCGCGAACGATCAGCGTCACCGACAACGGCATCGGCATGTCGCGCGACGAAGTCGTCGCGAACATCGGCACGATCGCGAAATCCGGGACGCGCGAATTCGTCGCCTCGATGTCCGGTGATGTGGCCAAGGATGCGAGCCTGATCGGGCAGTTCGGCGTCGGGTTCTACTCGGCGTTTCTGGTCGCCGATCGCGTCACGCTGACGACGCGCAAGGCCGGTGCTCCGGTTAGCGAAGGTGTGCGCTGGGAATCGGTCGGGGAGGGCGAGTACACGATCGAACCAGCGGACGTGTCCTCGCGCGGGACGACGGTGACGCTGCATCTGCGCGAGGGCATGGACGAGTTCGCCTCGCGGCATCGGCTGGCCTCGATCGTCCGCAAGTACTCGGATCACATCGCGATCCCGGTCCGCATGCGCAAGGAGCGCTGGGACGAGGAAGCGAAAGCGATGGCCGCGACCGACGAATGGGAAACGGTCAACGCAGCGTCGGCGCTGTGGACGCGGCCGAAGGCGGATTTGAGCCAGGAGCAGTACGACGAGTTCTACAAGCATATCGCGCACGACTTCGAGGCGCCGCTTGCGCACGTGCACGCCAAGGTCGAGGGACGCACCGAGTACACGCAGCTCCTGTTCATCCCCGCACGCGCGCCGTTCGACCTGTGGGATCGCGACCGCCGGCATGGACTCAAGCTCTACGTGCGGCGCGTCTTCATCATGGACGACGCGCAGGAGCTCCTTCACGCGTACCTGCGTTTCGTGCGCGGCGTCGTCGACGCGAACGACCTACCCCTCAACGTCTCGCGCGAGATCCTGCAGCAGTCGCGCGACGTCGACACGATTCGCGCCGGTTGCGCGAAGCGCGTGCTGACGCTGCTCGAGGAGCTCGCCAAGGATGCGCCCGACAAGTACGCGACGTTCTGGTCGGCGTTCGGCAAGGTTCTGAAGGAAGGCGTCGTCGAGGATTCTGCGAACCGCGATCGGATTGCGAAGCTGTTGCGATTCTCGACGACGCGATCAGGCGCGTCGCAGCAGGACGTGTCGCTCGACGACTACATCGGGCGCGTGAAGGAAGATCAGGATGCGATCTGGTACGTGACGGCCGACAGCCACACGGCTGCGGCTGGCAGCCCGCATCTGGAGATCTTCAAGCGCAAGGGCATCGAGGTGCTGCTGCTTTCGGATCGCGTCGACGAGTGGATGATCGCGTCGCTCGACAAGTTCGCCGACAAGCCGTTGAAGTCGGTAGCGCGCGGCTCGCTCGACCTGGCGGAGGGCGAGGACGACAAGGCCACGAAGGAAGAAGCCGCGACGCGACTGAAACCGGTGATCGAGCGCATCAAGACGGCACTCGGTGACAAGGTGGCAGACGTGCGCACCAGTGCGCGGCTCACCGATTCACCGGCGTGCCTGGTCGTTGGCGAGGGCGACGCATCGGCGCACCTCGAGCGCATTCTCCGCGCCGCCGGTCACGATGCGCCGACGGTCAAGCCGGTGCTCGAGCTCAACGCCGATCATCCGCTGGTCGCGCGCCTCGCGCCGGACGATCCGCGTATCGCCGAATGGGCGAGGGTGCTGCACGATCAGGCGTTATTGGCCGAAGGCGCCGCGCTGGCCGATCCGTCGGCTTTCGTGCGTTCGATGAATGCGCTGATGGTCGAGATGGCGGCACCCCGCGACAAATCCGACCCGGCATCGTCATCCGGCTGACGGCGCGACGAGCGGCGAGTGGCCGCTCGTTTCGCTGCGCGTACCATGCGCGGTTGCCGTACGGCGGCCGCTGCGCATGGTCATAGGTTCGCTCCTCGACACCGACCTCTATAAGTTCACGATGATGCAGGTCGTCCTGCATCATTTTCCCGGGGCGCACGTCGAGTACCGCTTCAAGTGCCGCAATGCCCGCCTCGACCTCACACCGCATATCGACGAGATCCGCGAGGAGATCCGCGCGCTGTGCGAACTGCGTTTTCAGCCGCACGAGCTCGACTACTTGCGCAGCCTGCGGTTCATGAAGAGCGACTACGTCGATCTTCTGGGATTGTTCGAGCTCGACGAGCGCTTCATCACCGTGTCACGCCGCGACGATTCGGAAACCGGGATCGACATCGCGATCAAGGGGCCGTGGCTGCATACGATCCTGTTCGAGGTCCCGGTGCTTGCGATCGTCTCGGAGGTCTATCACCGGCGTACGGTCCCGAGCCCCGACTACGCCGAGGGACGGCGCCGGCTTGCGGCGAAGATCGAACTTGCCAACCGCATCACCGAGCCGGGCTTCCACATCGCTGACTACGGCACGCGGCGGCGCTTCTCTCGTGTCTGGCACGAGGAAGTGATTGCGACGCTGAAGAAGGGGCTCGGGCCGCGCTTCGTCGGCACGAGCAACGTGGATCTCGCCATGCGCGAAGGCTTGACGCCGCTCGGCACGATGGCGCACGAGTACCTGCAGGCCTGCCAGGCCGTCGGCCCGCGGCTCATCGACTCGCAGCACTTCGCATTCGAAACGTGGGCGAAGGAGTATCGCGGCGATCTCGGGATCGCGCTGTCCGACGTGGCGGGCATGGACGCGTTCTTGCGCGACTTCGACCTCTACTTCTGCAAGCTGTTCGACGGCGTCCGGCACGACTCCGGCGACCCGTTCGACTGGGGCGAGAAGCTGATCGCGCACTATCGCCGCATGCGCATCGATCCGAAGACGAAGACGATGGTGTTCTCCGATTCGCTCAATGTCCCGCTCGCGATCCGGCTGTTCGAGCACTTCAAGGACCGCAGCTCGCTCGCGTTCGGCATCGGCACAAATCTCACCAACGACCTGGGCGGCGAGCCGCTGCAGATCGTGATCAAGATGACGCGTTGCAACGGGCAGCCGGTCGCGAAGATCAGCGACGAGCCGTCGAAGGCGATGGACTACGATCCTTCGTACGTCGCTTACCTGCGCGAAGTGTTCAAGGTCAAGGAGTAGTCGCGAGTTCCCGCTGATACGCGCGCAGGATCTCCTGAGAAAAGCACGTAAAGATCAACTCGCGGATCGACGTCGGCATGCTCGTGAACGCACGCACTTCGCGTATGGCGATGGCGGTCGCCTCGGCGATCGGATAGCCGTAGATGCCGCAGCTGATCGCCGGAAACGCGATCGACACGAACCGCTGCTCGTTCGCTATCGCAAGCGAGCGGCGATAGCACGATGCGAGGCGCTCTGCTTCTCCCGCGTTTCCGCCGCGCCATACCGGCCCCACGGTGTGGATGACGTGGCGCGCAGCCAAGCGATGACCGGTCGTAAGCTTCGCCTCGCCGGTCGCGCAACCGCCAAGCTTGCGACACTCGTCGAGCAAACCGGGGCCGGCCGCGCGGTGAATTGCGCCGTCGACACCGCCGCCGCCGAGCAATGTTTCGTTCGCGGCGTTCACGATCGCATCGACGGCGAGCGTCGTGATGTCCGACAGACGTGCGTTGATGTCGGTCAACGGACCGGCTTTCCCGCGGGCCCGGTGATCGCCGGCATCGGTGCCTGCGATTGCGCCTCGACCGACGCCCTTGCGGCCTCGAACATTGGCATGACGGCACGCACGCTGGCGTCGATTGCGGCGAGTCGCGCTTCGTTGACCGGCGCGCGCTCGACATACCCTCGACCTGCGCGCGCGAGGCGGCGCCACGCGCTTCCGGCCGCGCGTGGATCGTAGGCCGCGCGAGCCATGAGAACGAGGGCCGTGCGGTCGGCCGCCTCGAGCGCCGCTGTCGAATAGCGTCCGCGCACTGCCTTGGCCGTCGCTGCGGCCACGGCGAGCATTTCGCGATTGGGATCGGGCGACGCGGCGATCGATGCGGCACTCGCGTCGATGCGCGCGCTGTCGTGCCCGAGCAGCACGTGCGCCGTTGCGTGCGCGAGGATCGCCGAAAGCTCGTCGTCGGTGAGGCCGCTCTTGTCGACCAGCGCATCGTGGACGAGGAAGCGGCCGCCCGGGTACACGAACACGTCGGCGTCATCCACGGACACGACGTTGACGGCCCATGAAAGGTTGCGCGCCGACGGTTCGATTGCGGGAGCGACCGCCAACAGCCGAGCCATCACGCGACGAACGCGGGCAACCGTCGCCGGATTGTCGTTCATCCGCTTGGCTTCGGCGGCGGGCTTCAGCGCCTGACGGTACGCAAACTCGCCGCCGCGCTCGAACGATCCGGAATCCACGGCCGCGAGAGCAGCGGCGATCGGCGTCGGCAGGAACAGCAGGACGGCGAGAAACGAACGGGCCAGACGCGCCCCGGAAGCCATGCACCATTCGTCGGACGTCGGCACCCGGGCGAACGGCATGATTCGCACAATGTGTCGCAAAGCTTCAGTATAGCGGCCGCCTCTCGCTCGCCCGAACGCACTCATTCCGATAGAGTCGCCGCTATGGCCACGCCCGTCTCCGGCATGAAACCGGCTCCGCAACCCCGCGAGGTCGATCGCCGCCTGCGGCTCGAGGACATCCTCAAGCTCATGGTTTCGGAGGGCATGGTTGCCCCCGCCGAGGCCGATCGCGTTGCCAAGTCGCGCACGCAGCGCTTCGAGCATCCCCTCGAGCTCATCGCCGATCAGCGCTGGAAATCAGCGAAGCCCCCGCACCAGACGCTGACGCTCGAAGCGCTCGTCGAGTGGCTTGCGGGCAAACTCGCCATCCGCTATCAGCACATCGATCCGCTCAAGATCGACCTGAACGCGGTGACGCAGACGATGTCGGTCGCCTACGCCGAGCGCTATCGCATTCTTCCGGTCGCAGTGAATCGCGACGTGCTCACCGTCGCGACCAGCCAGCCGTTCGTGCGCGCGTGGGCCGACGAGCTCGAGCGGATGCTGCACTTGCGCGTTGAGCTGGTGTTCGCCAATCCGGTCGAGATCCGCCGCTACGTCGGCGAGTTCTTCAACCTCGCGCGCTCGATGAAGAAGGCGCACGAGACGAGCAAGGGTGAGCTGTCGCTCGCGCGCAATTTCGAGCAGCTGGTCGAGCTCGGCAACCGCGGCAACATCGACGCGAACGACCAGCACGTCGTGCACATCGTCGACTGGCTGTGGCAGTACGCGTTCGACCAGCGCGCCTCCGATATTCACATCGAGCCGCGCCGCGACGTCGGCCTGGTGCGCTTCCGCATCGACGGCGTGCTGCACCAGGTCTACACGATCCCGATCCCAGTGCAGAACGCGATGGCATCGCGCATCAAGCTGCTCGCGCGCATGGAGATCGTGGAGAAGCGGCGTCCGCAGGACGGGCGAATCAAGACGCAGAGCCCGAACGGCACCGAGATCGAGCTCCGAATCTCGACGATGCCGACTGCGTTCGGCGAGAAGCTCGTGATGCGCATCTTCGCGCCCGAGGTGCTGGTGCGCGACTTCTCCGAACTCGGCTTCACGCCGGAAGACAGCGAGCGCTGGGAGCGACTGATCCACGAGCCGCACGGCATCATCCTCGTCACCGGACCGACCGGCTCGGGGAAGACAACGACGCTCTACTCGTCGCTGAAGCAGATCGCGACGCCGGAAGTCAATGTCTGCACCGTCGAAGACCCGATCGAGATGATCGAGCCGTCGTTCAACCAGATGCAGGTGCAGCCGGTGATCGGCGTGGACTTTGCGACCGGCGTGCGCACGCTGATGCGCCAGGATCCCGACATCATCATGGTCGGCGAGATCCGCGATCGCGACACCGCCGACATGGCCGTGCAGGCTGCGCTCACCGGCCACCTCGTGTTGTCGACGTTGCACACGAACGACGCGCCGACCGCGGTCACGCGCCTCGTCGACCTCGGCGTCCCGGGATACCTCATCAACTCGACGGTGATCGGCGTGATGGCGCAGCGGCTGGTTCGAACGCTGTGTCCGCATTGCAAGAAGCCGAGCGAGTTCACCGACGACGACGGGTGGAGGACGATTACCGCGCCGTTTCGCGCCGACAAGCCGACGCAGGTGATGAGCGCGGCGGGCTGCCTCGAATGCCGGATGACCGGTTTCCTTGGGCGCATCGGCCTCTACGAGATCATGGCGATGTCCCCCGCGCTGCGTAAGCTGGTGCACGCGGAGGCGGACGACTCGGCGATCCGCGAGCAGGCGTACAAGGACGGCATGAAGCCGCTGCGCGTATCCGGCGCGATGAAAGTTGCGCAGGGATTCACGACCGCCGAGGAAGTGCTGAAGGTCGCGCCGGTGCTTTAGGAGCGCGTCGCCCGCTCGCTGCAGAGCCGGCTCTGCGACGAACTGTCCGGTAGTTGTTACGCGTATCTCGCCGACGCGCGCGGTTGACTCTTGCTCGCTCATGCGAGCCGCCTGTTAGGCATGCCATCGGCACGGCGGTTGCTGCGATCGTCGTACGCCGCGATCGTCGCGGACGTGCGAAAGGAGTCTGGACATGCAATCGAACGAGCGGCAAGGCGGCAGCGGTGGTGGTAGTGGCGGCAGCGGTGGTGGTAGTGGCGGCAGCGGTGGCGGCAGTGGCGGAAGCGGCGGCGGAAGCGGCGGCGGAAGCGGCGGCGGCCAAGGCGGTCAAGGCGGCGGCAGCGGGCAAAGCGGTGGCGGGAGCGGCCAGCGGGGCGGTGGCGGCGGCCAGAGCGGCGGTGGCAGCGGCCAGAGCGGCGGTGGCAGCAGCGGGCGCGGCGGCAAGTAGCACCTAACGCAACCGCGAGCAGGAAAGAGACCGCGAAAAGTAGCGCAACGACGAGGGGCGCTAAGGCATAGCCATCTCGTCAAGACGGCCCGCGAGGGTGCGCGGTTTCGCGCCCGACCGGGCCGTTTCCGTTCCGATGGGTGACGAAGAAGTCTTTCTCTATCGAGACCTGTATCGATACCGTTCGATCGAGTCGTAAGGCGGCGCGCTCGAATGGAGCGTGCCGCCTGCAGGCGAGCGGATCGACCGCAATGCCGACGCGTATCGCAGCGCGCAATCCTTACATCGAGCGACCGAGGCCGTCGGAGTTGACGGCCGGAACCGCTTTGCGACGATACGCCGCGCAGGTCTCGCGACGGTAGCGGCACGTCGACTTCCCTTTTCCGATCGTTCGATTGGCAAGCCGCAGTCGACCCCCGCCGGATGGCAAGCGCATCGCCTTGACGCGCACGCAAACGGGCCGCGAGGCCATCGCACCGACGTCTGGATCAACGACAGCGATGGGGCAAATGTCGCCAACGAGGACCGCGTGCGCGACTCGAGCGATCGCGCGACGCGCGTCAGCGCACACCCTCGTGCGGAAGTTCGCCAGCGCGTCGCTTGAGCCGCCGCGTGGCGCCGTGCCGTTAGCGGCACGGCGGCTCTCGCGGCATACCGCTACGCGTTTCCTGCGCCGCGCGTTCGATCGAGCATCATGTCGCGGCTCGCCTCGGCCTTCGCGGCCGCGATCGCCGTCTCCACCTTCTTCACTTCCTCCGGCGGCGGCAGCACGGCAGGCATGCCGAGCGACTGAATCCACAGCTCACGCGCCCAGCCCTTCGTGTGATAGAGGTGCTCGTCCTCCTGATCCTCGACCTGATCGTAGGCCGCCTTGAACAGTTCCGCTTCCGCGCCCTCGGAATCGCGGCCGACCTTGCCGATCAGCTCCCACATCATGTGACATTTCGTTTCCGCATTCACCACACCCTCTGCTGCAACGATCTGCGCCACTTCGGGCTTGCCGCCTTTTTGCGCCATGGCCATCGCCATCACCAGCGATTCGCCGATATGCCGCACGACCTGGCGGCTGGGTAGCTCCGCGTCCGGGTCGAGCCCAAGCCGTTCGATGAGGTCGGTGAGGATGCGGTGATGCTCGCGTGTCTGCTCGAGGTACTCGTTCCATTCCTTCTTCAGATCTTCGTTGATCGCGCAAGCGATCGCGCTCTCGTACACCTTGATGCCGCCCGCTTCGTTTTCAAGCGCCTGGTAAACCAGCTCGGTCACTTCGATTGCCGTTGCTGCCATTGACTTCTCCTTGCGTCGTTCTGAGTTGTCGCCTAGACCGGCGATGGATCGATCTCGCGATGAAAGTGACGATGCTGACCGATTGCGGAAACGAAACGCGCGAGCCTTTCGCTCACCTGTTCCTCGTCCGCCAGCAGCACTCCCATGTCCTCTTCGCCCGAAGGCAAGCGCGCCGAGATGCCGGCGTTCTGCAGAAGGCTCTTGCCCGCGCCGATGGCAAGAATCGGCTTGCAGTGTCGATACGCCGTCATGACGAATTCGGCGGCAAGACCCACGGTGCCAAGCGCCTTCGCGGCGGCATCGCCTCCCGGTACGACGATCGCATCGAACAGCACCGATGGCATCGTTTCCAGCGTGACTTCAACGTCCAGCGCGTTGCCGCTCGTTCCCTTGACCGGTCCTAGCTTGACGCCGACCAGTCGCGCAATCGCGCCCTCTGCGAGCAATTGCTCCTGAATCGTCTCGACGCCGGCGTCGTCGACGCCGTCCGCCACGAGGACGCCGACGCGTCGCGTTCGAATGTTCTTGCCGGGCCGCGCCAACAATGACAGCGCCGGGGACGCGTCGATTTCGGGCTTGCGCGGCCGGATCGCGAGCGGCAGCGGCTGCGGAAGCTCCATGCCCAGATCGTTCGCCACGCGTGTGGCCAGCGTCTCGTCGACGTTGCGAAGCATTGCGACGACGCGCTCGCGGATCGCCGGCACCTGCACCTTGGTCAGCTCGAAGCGCAACGCGTTCGCGATGTGCATCTGCTCGACCGGCGTCTGGCTGCGGTAGAAAAGCGTCGCCTGCGTGTAGTGGTCGGCGAACTTTTCGGGTTTCGCGCGGACCTTGTCGCCTTCGATGCGCTCGATGAATGACGTGAAACCGCGCAAGCCGGCCTGGTACGGGCAGCCGCCGGCAAGCGAGTTCGGCTCGTAGTTCACGCGCCCGCGATGAATCGCCTGGCGATGAAAGCCATCGCGCTGATTGTTGTGAACCGGTGCGATGGGGGCGTTGATCGGGATCTCGTTGAAGTTCGGGCCGCCCAGCCGCGTGAGCTGCGTGTCGTGGTAGGAAAAGTTGCGTCCTTGCAGCATCGGGTCGTTGGAAAAGTCGAGGCCCGGAACGATGTGCTGCGTGCAGAACGCGACCTGCTCGGTCTCGGCGAAGAAGTTGTCCGGGTTGCGGTTCAGCACCATGCGGCCCACAGGACGTACCGGCACCAGCTCCTCGGGGATGATCTTCGTCGAGTCGAGCACATCGAAGCTGAACCGGTCCGCCTCCTGCTCGGTGAAGACCTGGATGCCGAGCTCGTACTCCGGATACTCACCCGCCTCGATCGCCTCCCATAGATCGCGGCGGTGGAAGTCCGGGTCCGCGCCGGCGATCTTGACCGCTTCGTCCCAGACGAGCGAGTGCGTGCCCTGCATCGGGCTCCAGTGAAACTTGACGAACCGCGATTGACCCTGCTCGTTGACGAAGCGGAACGAGTGAACGCCGAAACCCTGCATCATCCGGTAGCTGCGCGGGATCGCGCGGTCCGACATGACCCACATGATCATGTGCGCGCTCTCGGGCGTCAGCGAGATGAAGTCCCAGGCCGTGTCGTGCGCAGTTGCCGCCTGCGGCATCTGGAAGTGCGGTTCCGGCTTGAACGCATGGACCATGTCGGGAAACTTCATCGGGTCCTGGATGAAGAACACCGGGATGTTGTTGCCGACGAGATCCCAGTTCCCTTCGTCGGTGTAGAACTTCACGGCGAACCCGCGGACGTCGCGCGCCGTGTCGATCGAGCCCCGTTCGCCGACGACCGTCGAAAATCGCACAAAAAGCGGCGTCTGCTTGCCGGCCTCGGCGAAGATCGACATGCGCGTAAGATCGGTCAGCGACTCGTAGCACTCGAAGAACCCGTGCGCTCCCGATCCGCGCGCGTGCACGACGCGCTCGGGGATGCGCTCATGATCGAAGTGGGTAATCTTTTCGCGAAGAATGAAGTCTTCGAGCAGACCTCCGCCTCGGATTCCCGCGCGAAGCGAGTTCTGGTTGTCGGAGATCTGAACGCCCAGGTTTGTCGTCAGCGGCTGGCCGCTCGAGTCGACGCGCACGCGATCGAGAGGCAGCGTGCCCGGGTTCAAGCCGAGCTTTGCCATCGTCCCGACTTTGTCGGAAGTGTTGCGCTCGGTCAGCGTGCTCGCGGTTACCGAGGGATCGCCGGGCTCGACGGGCGTCCCCGCAGGCGTCTTGCGGGCCCCATCGCCGTATTCGGCAGCCTTGTTGGCATTGAACGGCATTTGTGTGGCGAGGGTCTGCACGCCGGCCATTTTCGCGCTGAGTTCGTCATTGGCGTTAGGCGATGGATGCGCTGGGCCACTGACGGTCGAGCGGGCGCTGGACTGCGACGCTTTCGCGCTCTTGCGGTCGGCAGTGGGAGCGGCGCGCGCGGTATTGCGTGGAATCGAAGTGCGTGACGGCGTTTTGCGGGGCGAAGATTTACGGGTAGTCATGTAGAAACTTCTCGCTTGAAAGAGGTATTCGGGTCAGTCGCGACAGCGATGCGCAAACCCGGCGAAGCGTCGATGCACGACGCGGGCCAGCGCGGTGACCGCCGCTTGGCGCTGCTTAGCGCGACAACGCGCGCGCTTCGTCGCCGAGGGAGGCTTTGCGCCGCAGTCGCGCGCGAACGCTCAGGAACGGCCGCTCGAATGCGAAATACCAGGCGACGGCGACCGAAAGGCAGACAACGAATCCCAGCACGAAGTTGGCTGCAAACGCCGTCAGTGTTGCTTCACCCAATGCGGCCTTGAGTGCGGATCCGAGCCAGCGAAGCAACAACTCATGCCAGAGGTAGAAGCTATAGCTGGTGATGCCGAACGCAACGGCGGCGCGCGTCCATGCTCGTGAAGCGGCAGTCGTAACGTCGGCGCGTATCGCGATCGTGTAGATCGAGATTGCCGCCGCCAGTCCCGCGCAGAAATGCCAGAAGTAAATCCATGGATGGCCTGCCCAATAGCGCAGGAAGAAGTTGCCGATGTGGAGCAAGTAAGCCAGCGCGACGAGCGCGACCGGCGCAACGAGCACCAGCAGCGTGCGGACGGCGTCGCGTTCGCGCAACCAGGCCCGCAACCGCGTGCCCGTCCCACCCGGCGAGCGCGCGAGATGACTCGCGAACATGCCGAGCACGAACTGATCGATGCGACCGGGCAGTTGCTCGAGGATCCAGACGCGCTCGATGATCGGTGCGTCGCGGAACACCGCGAAGGCCGCGACTCGCCATGCGAGCATCGTCGCGAAGACGAAGGCGAGCGTCGCCGACCAGCCGTAGCGTCGCACCGACCACGCGAGCAGCGGCAGCACGACGTAAAACTGTGCTTCGATCGACAGCGTCCACCAGACGTTGTTGACCGCCTGAAAGTGCTCGAACGAGAAGCCGTGCGTGAGCGTGAGATTGAGCGCGAGCGTCGCTGCTCGCGGGGGCTCCACCCAATTCGTCACGAGACCGAGCACAGCCAGCAGTGCGATCTGGGCGTAGTACGGCGGCAGGATCCGCAGCGCTCGCCGCTTTGCGAACGTCGTGAGCAAGGGCGAGGCTTGTCGCCGCATAGCCCAGTCGTCGAATACACTCCATAGCAGGAAACCGGAGAGCACGTAGAACACGCCGACGCCCGCCCAGCCGGCGCTGGCAAGCGGCGTGAGATCGATCGGCAGCCCCGGAATCGGCAGGATCAACAGCTGCGGTCCGACCGACAGCCACGCGTGATAGACGAACACCCAGAACGCGGCGAAGCCACGTACGGCGGTCAGCAACGGATCGTCGGCGCGCGGCATCGTCACCGGGCGCGACGCGCCTCGGCAGCTCGCGAGCCGGGCGCGCGGGCCGCGCCCGCGGCGCAGTCTACGACGTGGCGCCGGCCAGGTACCGCGACGTGATGCGCTCGAGGAGCTTCGCGTCGAACGGCTTCGTCAGCACGTCTGCATGCGGCGGCGGATCGTCGTCGTCCAGGATCGGATAGCCCGTCATCAGGACCACCGGCAGCTTCGGATAGCGATGCGCGACGACGCGGAAGAAATCGTAGCCGTCGAGCTTCGGCATCTTGACGTCGGAGAGGACGAGACCGATCGATTTGTTTTCGTCGAGCAGGTCGAGCGCCTCCGGCGCCGAATACGCGCGCACGACCGGATGTCCGGACAGCTCGAGCATCATCGCGACGCCCTCGACGCTGTCGCGATTGTCGTCAACGACGAGAACCGAAGCATCCGTTGCCGCCCGCGTTGCCATCGTCAACTCCCGAAAGAGGCGTCCAAATGGCGCGATAGATGGAGGCTGCGCTCACCGGCACAAGACCATCGCCGCAATCATTAGGCGCAGAGCCACACATACTGCCACAATTTTCGCGAATGTCCGTCGTCGTCCGACATCCGTAACGCCAGGACGGATGCGCCTGCCGCTCGTCACGCAAGCGTTGCGTAAAGGACGTTGATCGACGACGCCCTTTCGTGGGCCATGGTTTCGATCTCGCGCCACGACGACTTGACGATCGCGAGACAGTGGTCGATGTCCCGCTCGTCATGACCGCTCGCGTAACGCGCATCGCTGTCGGAGAGCGTCCTCGCGTCGCGCAACGCCTCGCAGAGCGCCTCGCCGCGGACCTGAGCATTTTCGTCGAGCCGTTCTGCGACAACGCCGGCTAGCGCAACGATGCGCCATTCATCGCTTCCGAGATCGCTGTAAAGGTGGAACGAGCCGGCCCACGACGCGTTCGCGTGCCCTTGCAGTCGGGCGATCCGTACAAACCCCGATGCGCCGAAATGTCGGGCGACGGCGAGATGCGCGTATTCGTGGATGCACGTAGAGCGCAAGTCGCGCGGAACCTCAGGATTCTCGTTCATGTGTCGTCCGCATCGATCTGAAGTCTCCCGTAGCCACTATCGTATCCGCGCCGACACTGGAACGCTTACGGTCGTTGTCGAAACGGCGCAGCTTCCGGTAGCGACTGCACAGGCGGACTGCGATGGGTATGCTAAATCCAGAGCGGGCCTGCATCGACGCGGTGGCAAAGAAGTTGCGTTCGTCACCGAGTCCGGATTTCCGGAAGCTACAGCGAAAGGAAACTTAATGCACAGCAACTTCAAGCGCAGGTTGATCGCCGCACTGTTCGTGCCGGCGATCGGGCTGTCGATCGGCAACGTGCTCGCGCAATCGAGCGGTCAGTCCGGGCAGTCCGGGCAGTCCGGCAGCAGCGGGTCGGCCACGCAAGGTTCGTCGACAGGCGCATCGTCGACAGGCGCGCAGGGCACGACGAGTTCCGGATCCGGCGCGTCGGGATCGCAGGGCAGCCAGACCGGCTCTGCGGCAGGCGGCTCGGCAGGCGCCTCGGCCGCAGGAGGCTCGGCAGGAGTCGCATCGATGAATGCCCAGACGTTCGATCGTCTCGATACGAACAAGGATGGCACGCTGACGCAGGAAGAGTTTCAGGCGGATGCGGCGATGCGCGACCAGTGGAGCCGGATCGACGCGCAGAAAAAGGGCCGCGTGACGCGCGACGAGTTCGAGAAGTACCGCACGTCGCAGGGCTCATCGTCGATGGGCGCAGGTGCTTCGGGGACAACGACAACCCCGACCGGGTCGACGCCGGGGACGAGCACCGGAACCGGCGCTCCCAAGAAATAAGCGAACGACTGAGATCGAAGCCCGCCCGCGATGGCGGGCTTTTTTTTCCCACGGACCGGCCTGAATCTTGCGAATATTGTGGCGATGGCTGCGTTCAT